>JALZDU010000282.1 GCA_030862405.1 Actinomycetota bacterium
GTGGGCAGCGTGTACAGGGTCACCCGGCTGTGGGCACGAGACGGCCACCGACCCGAGCAGTGGCAGCAGTCGCCGTCGGACGGCGATCTGGTCAATTTCGTGCGAAGTGGACTTAGCGAGTTGCTCACTGAGCTGAGCCGGCATGATCCAGCCGATCCGTGCGACACCTGGTGGCCCGCCGACCGTACGCACGGCTTCTGGCGGCGTCGGATGACCCACGAGACCACCGTGCACCGGGTCGACGTCGAGGCTGCCGCGGGAGGGCCGGTGCATCCCATCAACGCGAAAGTGGCCCTGGACGGCATCGACGAGCTGTTGTTTCTCTGGTTCGGTCACCGCCTCGGCGAGCTGCGCATGTCGTCGCCGCAGAACGGCGCGGTTGCTCTTTCGGCTGCCGACCGGCGCTGGTTGGCTGTCTTCGAGCCGGGTCGATGCACCGCGCGGCGGGTGGAGGAGGCAGACGCACGCGCCGCGGACGCGATGGTCAGCGGGAGTCCGACAGAGGTTTACCTCTGGTCGTGGGGTCGGCTGCCAGACCAATCGGTCCGGATCTCGGGCGATCAGGAGGCGGTCGCCCAGCTCTGGACCCTGTTGCGCCCGGCCACTCAATAAGGGGGTCAATGCAGTAAAGCCTGCAACAGCTCAGGCGCGTAGCCGCAATCCTCGGGGCGTGGCGCGGAACCCGGCGTCCCGGAGTAGGTCCGCCAGCGCTGATCGCTGGGCAGCCTCGCCGTCGGCGCGTTGGACGGACAGCGAGCCCAGCCAGCCTCGACGCACCGCGCCGGCGAGGGCCCCGACAGCGATGCGCAGCGTTTCGGTGTCATCGGTGAACGACAGCAGCGACCGGCCCCCACGCTCAACGTAGAGCGCGGGCAAACCGTGTGCCAGGACAACCAGTGCTCCTGCCTTACGTCCAGGTCGGTGCCGCACATCGCCCACGGTGGGTGGCCACGGCAAAGCGGCACCGTAGGGCTGGGCGGGATCGGCCGCGGCGAGCACAATGGCCGTGGCGTCATGGTCGTCGCGGTCGCTCACCTGGCTCATCCCGCGCAGCCGGTCGATTGCACCCGGGACGGCGAATTGCGCGGCACCGAGTCCCTCAACGACGTACCCGCGGCGGCACCGGCCGGAATCCTCCATCGCCCGGAGCACCTTGTAGACGGCGGCGAAGCCACCAGCGACTCGTTCGGTATCCAGCGCGCCTCTGGTGAGGACGCCATGCCGCTCAAGGAACACTTCGGCCCGGGCGTGCGCCCGGCGGGTCGGGTCGCGGTCGGGTGATGGCGCCAGTGACCAACGGCCCGCAGCTGTCGGCGGGCCCGCCCGGGAGGGCATCGGTGGCCGACTCACCCGCATCCGAGCGTACCGGCCACGTGGTGTGGATGGACGCGGTCGATGCGCGAGCGAGCGGCCGGACACCACGGCTCGCAGCGGAGCCAGCGAATCATTGGTCAGCAATCCCGCCCATACCAGATCCCACAGCGCCACGACGAGATCGGCGTCACTGGGCACCGGTTCGTCGTCGGCGCGCAGGTACTGGCCAGCCCGGTCAGCAAGCTGCCTGAAGAACAGCGCACCGCCCACGGCAGGACCACCAGCAGGATCCCAACCTAGTGCGCCCAGAACGCCACGATGTGTCGGCGTGAGCTCGAGCTGGGCCTCGACGTCCGGCAGCACGAGATCCGCTACGTCGGTGGGAGCCAGCGCGATCCACCCGTCGCCGCCTGCCAACGATCCGCAGCCGGTCCACGTCACCTCACCGGATGTGGTGAGTTCGTCGAGCAGGGCAGGAGAGTAACCCGGCAACCGGGCCGGGAGCAGGAGAGATTCCAGTGCGCTAGCCGGCACGGGTGCGCCGGCTAGCTGCTCCACTGCGCCGAGCACATCGTCGGGAGTGGGCGCGCTAGACAGCAGCCGCGCCGGTCCCGCGCCTTTTCGCACGGTGTCGCAGGGTCCGATGCCGTGCCAAGCCGGTAGGAACCGCCCAAGCGCCGCCTGCTCAACCGGCTCCACCTCGGCCCGTAACCGGGCCAGCGATGCCCGTCGCAGTCGCCGTAACACGTCGGCGTGGCAGTATTCGGTGCCTCCACCACCAACCTGAACCGGCCGTAGTTCGCCCCGGACGAGGATGCCGGCCCCGGTCATCCGATCCAGCACCGTTCCCGCCACCGCGATGCCAAGCCCGAACCGTTTCCCAATCGCCGCGGCGGTGAACGGTCCATGAGCGCGGGCGTAGCGCAGCATGAGATCCCCGAGTGGATCGGCAACCGGCTCGATGAAGGCTTCGGGCACCCCCACCGGCAGGGCCGCACCCAGCGCGTCACGTACCCGGCCGGCGTCCTCGATAGCGATCCAGCGTTGCTCACCGGCAATCCGCACCGCGATCGCTCGACGGGCCGCACCGAGCTCGGCGAGCCACTCCGGCGCGACCCCGCGCTGCGCTGCCTCGGCCTCGGTAAGGTCACCCAGCGCCCGCAGCAGGTCTGCAGCGCCCTCGACGTCTCGGACTTGCCGGTCGGGATCGACGCGCTGCAACTGTGCCTCGACTTCGATGAGCACTTCGGGGTCGAGCAGCTCGCGGATCGCCTCTGAGCCGAGCAATTCAGCCAGCAGCGTGGAGTCGAGCGACAGTGCCGCGGCTCGGCGCTCGGCGAGCGGGGCATCGAGCTCATAGAGGAACATCCCGACGTAACCGAACAGCAGACTGCGCGCAAACGGTGACGGCGACGGGGTGGCCACCTCAACAACCCGCACGCGGCGCGCGCGTACCTCCGACATCAGCTCGCGCAGCCCGGCCAGGTCATAGACGTCTTGCAGGCACTCCCGCATGGCCTCCAGCACCACCGGGAATTGCTCGTACTTCGACGCGACGGTTAGCAGCTGGGCCGAGCGCTGCCGCTGCTGCCACAGCGGCGTACGGCGCTTGGGGTCGCGCCGGGGCAGCAACAGGGAGCGTGCGGCACACTCCCGGAACCGGGAGGCGAACAGCGCCGAACCGCCCACCTCGGCGATCACCAACTGCTCCACCTCTTCTGGGTCGAGCAGCACGTCTTCCGCGGTGGGTAACACCTCGGCGCCCTCAGCGTCCAGCGCGTCCGGCAACCGCAGCACGATACCGTCATCGGCGCTGGCCACCTGCGCTTCGACGCCGCGCCGTTCCCGTAACCGGGCTCCGATCGCCAACGCCCACGGCCCATTGACCTGCGCGCCGAATGGTGAATGCACCACCATCCGCCAATCGCCCAGCTCGTCGCGGAAGCGTTCCACCAAGACGGTGCGGTCGTCGGGCACGTGCCCAGCGGCCTCGCGTTGCTCGCGTAGATAGGACAGCAGGTTGTCAGTCGCCCAGGCGTCGAGCCCGGCCGCCTGGGCGCGGCGGCGAGCTCGGTCCACTCCGGAGCCGCTGAGTTCGCGGACGAACGCGCCCAGTGCCCGTCCGAGCTCCAGAGGCCGACCCGGCGCGTCACCCTTCCAAAACGGCATCCGAGCCGGCTCGCCGGGCACCGGCACCGCTATGACCCGATCGTGGGTGATATCCACGATCTTCCAGGACGTGGAACCGAGGAGGAACGTGTCACCCACTCGTGACTCGTAGACCATCTCCTCATCGAGCTCACCGACCCGCGAGCCCGGCCCGTCGGCACTGCCGGGGGTCATCACGGTGAACAGTCCCCGGTCGGGGATGGTTCCGCCGGAGGTAACCGCCAGCCGTTGCGCTCCTGGCCGGCCGCGAAGCCCGTCGGTGACCCGGTCCCAGATGATCCGCGGGCGTAGCTCGCCGAACTCCTCTGAGGGATAGCGTCCGGCGAGCATGTCGAGCACAGCGTGCAGCGCTGAGTCGGGTAGTGCTGAGTACGGCGCGGCCTGGCGGACCAGTGCCGCGAGATCGCCGACGGTCCACGAATCCAGCGCGACCATGGACACTACTTGCTGGGCGAGGACGTCCAACGGATTGCGGGGATAGCGCAGGGCCTCGATCGCCCCGCTGGCCATCCGCTCTGCGACCACTGCGCACGAGACCAGGTCACCACGGAATTTCGGGAACACCACACCCCGGGACACCGCCCCGACCTGGTGCCCTGCGCGACCGATCCGTTGTAGGCCCGATGCCACCGTCGGGGGCGCCTCGACCTGCACCACCAGGTCCACCGCTCCCATGTCGATGCCCAGCTCCAACGATGAGGTAGCAACCACACACGGCAATCGGCCGGACTTGAGTTCCTCCTCGACCACGGTTCGCTGCTCGCGCGACATCGAGCCGTGGTGCGCCTTGGCGAGCACCTCAGGAGCACCCCCGGCCAGCCCGGCCTGGCCCATCAGCTCGGCAGGCATCCGATCCTGGGGCGTTGCGGGTTCGTCGACGGCCAGTTCGTTAAGCCGCGAGGTGAGCCGCTCGGCCAACCGCCGGGAGTTCGCGAACACGATCGTCGAACGGTGTGCGCGCACCAGGTCCAGCACCCGCCGCTCCACTGCGGGCCAGATCGACGCGCGCTGTTCTGATCCGTTGGCCTCCTCGACAGGTTCTCCCAGCGCCGACATGTCCGGCACCGGCACCTGTATAGCGACCTCGATCGTCTTGGCTGCCAACGGTTGCACCACGTGCACCGGCCGGCCTCCCGCCAGGAAGGCGCTGACCTCTTCGACGGGACGCACGGTGGCGGATAGGCCGATGCGCTGGGCCGGCCGCTCCAGCAGGGCGTCCAGCCGCTCCAACGACAGCGCGAGATGGGCGCCGCGTTTGGTGGCCGCGACGGCGTGCACCTCGTCGACGATCACGGTATGAACTCCACGTAGCGATTCCCTGGCCGCCGAGGTCAGCAGCAAAAACAACGACTCCGGGGTGGTGACGAGTACATCAGTCGGGGCACGGGCGAAGGCGCGGCGCTGCTCGGCCGGGGTATCGCCGGTGCGCATCGCCACCCGGATGTCTGGCTGCGGCAGGCCCAGCCGGTGCGTGGCCTGCCGGATGCCGGCCAGCGGAGAACGTAGGTTGCGCTCGACGTCCACCGCCAAGGCTTTCAGCGGGGAGACGTAGAGCACCCGGCAACGCCTCATCGGCTCCTCCGGAGGCCCGGCGACAACCAGCCGGTCCAGTGCCCACAGGAATGCGGCGAGCGTCTTGCCGGATCCAGTCGGGGCAACGACCAGCGCATGTTCGCCCGCGGCTACCGCCCGCCACGCGCCCTGCTGCGGGGGGGTAGGTCCGGCGAACGCCCCCGCAAACCAATCTCGGGTGGCGGGGGAGAACAGTTCCAGCACGTCCACGCCACCATCATGGTCCGGCACCCCGACAATTTCGCCGCGTCACCAACCCGCCGGGGCCGCATGGAGCGCGCTCAGCGGAGTTGGAGACATCCCGGTTGCCGCGTCCAGCCTGCTGAATCCAAGCTATCGCCGCAGGGCGGCGCGGGCGTCGACCAGGATTTTGCGCAGCCGTACCACATCAGCCATCCGTCGCTCGGCCAGGTGGTCGGCGGCCACGGCGGGCGGCACACCGTCCTGCTCAGCCAGCTTGAAGATCTCCCGGGTGGTGTCGAAGATCCGGGTGACCCTGGCTTTGGCCCGCTCAAAGTCGAAGCCCTCGATCTCATCGGCGACCTGAATGACGCCACCGGAGTTCACCACGTAGTCGGGCGCGTAGAGGATGCCCCGTTCCTCGAGCAGCTTCTCGACGCCGGGATGTTCCAGCTGGTTGTTCGCCCCTCCGCAGACGATCTTGGCTGACAGCGTGGCAACGGTGGGATCGTCCAGCGCCCAACCGAGCGCACACGGCGCATACACGTCGAGTGGTTCGGCGACCAGCGCTGCGGTGGTCGGCGCGACAGCGACCTCCGGGTGCGCCGCATGGACCCGTTCGATCGCCTGCTCATTGACATCAGCGACGATGACTTCTGCACCGTCGGCGAGCACGTGGTCGACGAGCAATCTCCCGACCTTGCCGACCCCGGCGATGCCTATCCGACGTCCGGACAAGGTCGGTTCACCCCATATGTGCTCGGCGGCCGCACGCATGCCCTGGAAGACGCCAAACGCGGTGAGAATCGAGGAATCGCCGGCGCCGCCATAGGCCAACGAGCGTCCGGTGACGAACTCGGACTCCCTGGCGACGACGTCCATGTCCTCGACGTAGGTGCCGACATCGCATGCGGTGACATAGCGCCCACCCAGCGACTGCACGAAGCGCCCGTATGCGCGCAGGAGCACCTCGGTTTTATCGCGGGATGGGTCGGCGAGGATGACGGCCTTACCACCGCCGTGGTCCAACCCGGCGAGTGCGTTCTTGTAGGACATTGCGCGAGACAGATCCAGCACGTCGGCCAGCGCGTCCTGCTCGCTGGGGTAAGGGTGGAACCGAGTGCCGCCGAGCGCTGGCCCCAGCGCGGTGGAGTGGATGGCGATGATGGCCCGCAGCCCTGAGGGCTCGTCGCGGCAGAACACGACCTGCTCATGGTCGCCGGATCGGAACACCTCGGTCACGGTGGTGACTCCCTTGCTCGGTGCAGTCGCGCTGATCAGCGGCCGCGTTGTTGCCACCACCAGCGGATGAGCACCACCAAAGCGGCGAGCAGGCCGAAAAGGATCACCAGTTGTCCGGTGGTGGAGGACAGTCCGGTCGGGTCGCCCTGGGTAAGCACCCCTTCACGGTAAACCCGAAGACGGGCACCTAACCTGGCGGAGTGCGGATAACCCATTTCCGGCAGCGGATGGACGAGGAGTTCGGGCCGGTACGGGCCGCCGCGCTGGCTCATGACCACGTGTTCAGCGAACTCGGCGGCCGTACGGTGGACGAGGCGCTGGAGTCGGGGTTCGACACCAAGCAAGTGTGGGCCGTGGTGTGTGCCACATTTGACGTGCCCGAAGAACGGCGCTGAAACACCCGCTCCTTGCCACCGCCTGCGTGTCCGTCTCTCGTGCTCGGTGTGTCGCCTCTTGGCGCGCGTCCGCCGCCGTTGGGCGCGCAACCTAGCATCCCGGCGTGTCACCCACGGTGTCGAACACGTGTTCGCTTAATCTGTTGTCCACAGCCGGTCTCCTGTCCACAGGCCCGGCGTGTGTCGCCGCGAAGTGTCAGTCCCATCGCTTAGCGTCGGCGCCGACCCAGAACAACTGACCAGCGAGGTGGACCGTCAGATGGCAGCAGCACCGGATCGGGAGAAGGCGTTAGAGATCGCCTTGGCCCAGATCGACAAGCAGTACGGCAAGGGCTCGGTGATGCGCCTCGGCGAGGAGGGCCGCGCACCCGTCGAGGTGATCCCCACCGGCTCCATCGCGTTGGACGTGGCGCTGGGCATCGGCGGCCTACCTCGCGGCAGAGTGATCGAGGTGTACGGCCCGGAGTCCTCCGGCAAAACGACGGTTGCGTTGCACGCAGTGGCCAACGCTCAGCGGGCCGGCGGGATAGCCGCGTTCATCGACGCTGAGCATGCGCTGGATCCCGACTACGCGAAGTCACTCGGAGTGGACACCGACGCCCTGTTGGTCTCCCAGCCCGATACCGGGGAACAGGCGCTGGAGATCGCGGACATGCTGATCCGCTCCGGCGCGCTGGACGTCGTGGTTATCGACTCGGTGGCCGCGCTGGTACCCCGGGCAGAGATCGAGGGTGAGATGGGCGACGCGCATGTCGGCTTGCAGGCCCGGCTGATGAGCCAGGCGCTGCGCAAGATCACTGGTGCACTGAGCAATTCGGGCACAACCGCGATCTTCATCAATCAGCTCCGGGAGAAGGTCGGAGTCTTTTTCGGCTCCCCCGAGACCACCACGGGTGGCAAGGCACTGAAGTTCTACGCCTCGGTGCGGCTGGACATCCGCCGGATTGAGACGCTGAAGGACGGCTCAGACGCCGTCGGCAACCGGACCCGCGTCAAGGTGGTAAAAAATAAATGCGCCCCGCCATTCAAACAAGCGGAGTTCGACATTCTGTATGGTCACGGGATCAGCAAGGAAGGCTCACTGATTGACCTGGGCGTGGAGCAGGGAGTCGTTCGCAAGTCAGGTGCCTGGTACACCTACGAGGGGGATCAGCTCGGTCAGGGCAAGGAGAACGCCCGCAAGTTCCTCGGCGACAACCCCGACGTCGCTGCTGAGATCGAGAAGCGGATCAAGGACAAGCTCGGCATTGGGGCGAAGCTAGACGCTGATCAGACCGTGCCAGCTCCGGTGGACTTCTGATGCTGGCGACTTGCACCGAGGCGCCACGGGCTGCGATGGGTAGACGTAGTCCAGGAGCCAACGGGCCAGCCAGGGAGGATTCCCCGGCTACCACGGTTATGAGTCCGGCGGCAGCGGCACAGCGGATCTGCCTGAAGCTCCTGACGACGCGGCCGCGCAGCCGAGCTGAGCTCGCAGAGACCCTCTGTAGACGCGGGATTCCGGAGGATGTCGGGGAAGCGGTGCTTGACCGTCTGGGCGAGGTTGGTCTGGTGAATGACGCCGCCTTCGCCGAGTCGGCCGTGTACTCGAGCCACCACCACCGCGGTCTGGGCAGGCGGGCATTGAGCACTGAGCTCCGGCGCAGGGGCGTGCCGGAGGAGATCGTCTGCGAGGCAGTGGCCACGGTACGGCCCGAGGACGAAGAGCAGCGGGCTCGCGAACTTGTCCGGCGAAAGCTACGTAGCAGCACCGTCCGGGACGCAAGCACCTTGGCACGCAGATTGATCACAATGCTTGCCCGCAAGGGCTACTCAGAGGGGCTGGCGTTGCGCGTCGTACGCGACGAGCTCGAACGGGGTAATTGGTTCACCGAAGTCGAGCCGTGCGCCGACTGAACTCCGCGCAATTCCCGGGAGGCGATGAACTCGACCCCAGCGGGAAGGTCACCTTGGGCGTGCGCGCTGCTCAACAGCTGCAACAGGGTGGACCGGAACTCCGCGGCGGCTCGGGTTGGATGCACATCGGTGCGGTGGGCGAGCGCGATCATCCGAACCGGAACGGGGGGCGTGAATGGCACACCACGAAGCTTCGGGCGACTCGGGAGGACCATGCTGGGGACTACTGCAATCCCGAGCCCGGCCTCGACGAAGCTGAGGACTGCATCCATCTCACCCCCCTCGATGGCGAACCTCGGCTGGAATCCCGCTCGCTGGCAGGCCGCCAGGGTCATCGATCTGAGGTCGTAGCCATCCCGGAACATCACCAGTGGCCGGTCCCGGAGATCATCGATTCGAAACGAGGCAAAATCGAGGTCCATCCTGGCCGGCACGGCGACAGTGAGTTGCTCGCGAAGGATCGGGACGGTGTCCAAAGTCGGATCCCGGCGTTGCAGCGGTGAGGTGATCACGGCCAGGTCGATGGCTCCTTCGGCGAGTTGCCGGACCAGATCCCGCGATCCACTTTCGTCGATGATGAGTTGGATTCCGGGGTAGCAGGCATGGAACCGAGCAAGTGCGTCGGCCAGCGGTCCGGTGCAGAGGCTGGGCGTGGCACCCAATCGCAGCCGTCCCTGGCGAAGCTCGGCCAACTCATGCACCTGTAGCCGGGCGGTCTCGACGTCGGCCAGAATCCGCCTGGCGAAGGGTACAAGCACTTCGCCGGCCGGCGTGAGGGTCACGTTGCCCCGAGCCCGATGGAACAGCTCAGTGCCCAGTTCGCGCTCCAGGCTGTGGATCTGTTTGCTCAGCGAGGGCTGGGCGACGTGTGCAAGCTCGGCTGCCCGGGTGAAGTGGCGGGTGCGAGCGACGGCGAGGAAGTACACCAGTTGCTGAAGTTGCACATCAATAGCCTAGGCCTATCAAGACGAGCGTTCCGATATCTTTGACCTGTGACACGCTTCGGCTTACTGTCAGTTATCGGCGCCTGTCAGCCGTCGCCGTGTGAGCTGCTCGCCCCGGACCGCGGGCGTCGCGGTAGAACCGACCACGTTGGCCTGTGCCACCGACCTGAATCGACGTCATGACCACCACCTCACCGTTACCACCGTCCGATGGCGTCCAATCCGGTCGAGCGCAGTCCGGTCGGACACGGCCCGGTCGGGCAGCAATCGCCGCACGGACCCTGCGCACTGATCGCTGGTGGATATCGCCCTTGGTGACCGCGATCGTGTTAGGCGGTTTCGTCGTCTACACGACGGTGCGGCTGTTCATGCGTGATCACTACTGGGTCGATGAATACCACTACCTCACCCCGTTGTATTCGCCATGTCTGAGTGCCTCGTGCGCACCGGGATCATCGCATTTCGGCACTCCATTGCCGGAATTTCCGATGGCGCTGCCGTTGGCTATCTTGATTTTCCCTATTCTTGCTGGTTTCCGGGCCAGCTGTTACTATTACCGCAAGGCTGGCTATCGGGCGTTCCTGCTGTCGCCGCCCGGATGCGCGGTATCCGAACCGGCGAAGAAGTATGCCGGTGAGACTCGGTTTCCTCTGGTTCTACAGAATCTGCACCGATACTTCTTCTACCTCGCCAGCGCGCTGCTGCTGATCAACACCTACGACGTGGTCCTGGCGTTCTTTCCCGCCGATGGCGGCGTGGGGGTAGGTCTGGGCTCGCTGATTTTGCTGGTCAACGTCGTCATGTTGTGGCTGTATTCACTGTCCTGTCACGCCTGTCGGCACATTTTCGGCGGTCGCCTCAAGCATTTTTCCAAGCATCCCGTGCAGTACTGGTTCTGGACCCAGTTGTCCAAGCTCAACGGCCGCCACATGCAATTCGCGTGGGTCTCGCTGATCACGGTGATGTTTACGGACTTCTACATCATGGCCATCTCCGCGGGCTGGCTCGCCGACCTCCGCCTTTTCAACTGACGAGGACTCAACACCCATGACCGAGATCGAGCGGCACGGTTACGACGTCGTGGTGATCGGCGCGGGCGGCGCCGGGTTGCGCGCCGCGATCGAAGCCCGCGAGTTGGGCAAGCGCACCGCCGTCGTGTGCAAGTCCCTGTTCGGCAAGGCGCACACGGTGATGGCTGAGGGCGGTATTGCGGCGTCGATGGGCAATGTGAACTCGCGGGACAGCTGGCAGGTCCACTTCCGCGACACCATGCGCGGAGGCAAGTTCCTCAATAACTGGCGGATGGCCGAGTTGCACGCGAAAGAAGCTCCGCAGCGGGTATGGGAGCTGGAGACCTACGGCGCGCTGTTCGACCGCACCAAGGACGGCAAGATCAGCCAGCGTAATTTCGGTGGGCACGAGTACCCGCGGTTGGCGCACGTGGGGGATCGAACAGGTCTGGAGTTGATCCGCACGCTGCAGCAGAAGATTGTTTCGTTGCAACAAGAGGACTTCGCCCAGCACGGCGACTATGAGGTCAATCTCAAGATTTTCGCCGAGTGCACAGTCACCGAGCTGCTTAAAGACGGCGACGCAGTGTCCGGGGCGTTCGGTTACTGGCGTGAGACCGGCCGTTTCGTCCGATTCGATGCGCCTGCCGTAGTGTTGGCCACCGGCGGCATCGGCAAGTCGTTCAAGGTCACCAGCAATTCCTGGGAGTACACCGCCGACGGGCACGCGCTTGCGCTGCGCGTGGGGGCCGCATTGATCAACATGGAATTCGTCCAGTTTCATCCCACCGGGATGGTGTGGCCGCCCAGCGTCAAGGGAATTCTGGTCACCGAGTCGGTCCGCGGTGACGGCGGCGTGCTGCGCAATTCCGAGGGTAAGCGCTTCATGTTCGATTACGTTCCGGAGGTATTCAAAGATCAGTATGCAACGTCCGAGCAGGAGGCTGACCGCTGGTATGACGACCCGGATCACCACCGCAGGCCGCCAGAGCTGCTGCCCCGTGACGAGGTGGCACGGGCGATCAACTCCGAGGTCAAGGCCGACCGTGGGTCACCGCACGGTGGTGTGTTCCTCGACGTCTCTACCCGGATGCCTGCAGAACTCATCAAGAAACGGCTTCCCTCGATGTACCACCAGTTCAAGGAGCTCGCAGACGTCGACATCACGGCCGAACCCATGGAGGTCGGCCCCACTTGCCACTACGTGATGGGCGGTATCGAGGTGGAGCCGGATACCGCGGCTGCTTCGGTACCGGGGCTCTTCGCGGCGGGCGAGGTCGCCGGCGGGATGCACGGCTCCAACCGATTGGGCGGCAATTCGCTGTCCGACCTACTTGTGTTCGGCCGCCGTGCGGGCCTTGGTGCGGCGACCTACGTGGACTCTCTGGGTGGATCCCGGCCATCGGTCCGCGAGGCAGATGTCGACGCCGCAGCACAGCGGGCGGTCGCTCCCTTCGGTACAGGTACTCACAGCGGCGGCACCGAGAACCCCTATCAGGTGCACCAAGAGCTGCAGCAGACCATGAACGACCTGGTTGGCATCATCCGCCGAGCCGACGAGATGGAACTCGCGCTCAAGAAACTCGATGAGCTGCGCCAGCGAGCTCAGCACATCGTGGTCGAGGGACACCGGCAGTTCAATCCCGGCTGGCACCTCGCACTGGACCTGCGCAACATGCTTGCGATGAGTGAATGTGTCGCCCGAGCTGCCCTGGAGCGCACCGAAAGTCGAGGCGGGCACACCCGGGACGACTACCCGGTGATGGACCCCGAATGGCGACAGGTGGTGCTGAAGTGCACGCAACGTGCCAACAGCGCGGGCGGCGTTCGCGTCGAACGCAGGGAGCAGGTCCCGATGCGCGCGGACTTAGTCGAGCTGTTCGAGCTCGATGAGCTGAAGAAGTATTTCACCGCAGAAGAGCTCCCGGGAGGGGCGAACTGACATGGGTTACCAGCAACGCTTTCTGGTGTGGCGGGGCGACACCGACGGCGGGGGCCTGGTCGATTTCGACGTAGAGGTCAACGAGGGAGAGGTGGTCCTTGACGTGATCCATCGCCTGCAGGCCACCCAGACCCCCGACCTCGCGGTGCGGTGGAACTGCAAGGCAGGCAAGTGCGGATCGTGCAGCGCCGAGATCAACGGCCGGCCGCGCTTGCTGTGCATGACTCGGATGTCCACGTTGCCGCCACCGCAGCCGGTGACGGTCACCCCGATGCGGACGTTCCCGGTCATTCGTGATCTCGTCACCGACGTCTCGTACAATTATCAGAAGGCACGCGAAGTTCGCGCCTTCATGCCGCCCAAAGGCGTGCAACCGGGCGAGTACCGGATGCAGCAAATGGACGTGGAACGTTCACAGGAGTTCCGCAAGTGCATCGAGTGCTTTCTGTGCCAGAACACCTGCCATGTGATCCGAGACCACGAGGAGAACAAGGAGAACTTCTCCGGACCACGCGTCCTCATGCGGATCGCCGAACTGGACATGCATCCGCTCGATGCCGCTGATGAGGAGGACGTGGATCGTAAGAAAGCCGCGCAGGACGAGCACGGCCTTGGTTTGTGCAACATCACCAAGTGCTGCACCGAGGTCTGCCCGGAGCACATCAAAATCACGGACAATGCCTTGATTCCGATGAAGGAGCGGGTCGCCGACATCCGCTTCGACCCACTGGCCCGGCTACTGCGCCGCAACCGGGGATAAATCAGCGCAGCACTGGCGGACTGGGCACCGGAGTGCCGAGGTACTCGGCGTAGAGACGGCCCCAGGTACCGTCGTCGATTGCCTGCCGCAACACTGCGGTGATCCGCTCACGCAACTGTTGGTCGCCCGGCGGCAAGCCGATGCCGTACTCGGTAGTGCCCAGTGGCTCGCCGACCATTCGCAGCGTGCCGGGTGCCTTCGCCAACACCGCCGCCACCGCGGCCTGGTCACCGGCGATCGCCGCGACACGATCCTCGAGCAGGTTCACGCAGGACTCCAAAGTCGCCCGGGTCTGCAGGCCCACGCCACGGGCTTCCAATGCTGCCGCGGCCGGGGATGCGGCCTGCACGCATACCTTCCCAGGACCGATCGAAGCCAAGCCAGTCACCGGGCTGCTCGCGGGCACGGCCAGCCGCAATGGGCGCGTCAGGTAAGGACCCGCGATGGCCACCTCGTCGATTCGTTGTGGGGTGATCTCGTAACCGCCCAGCACGAGGTCGGCCTCCCCGCGGCCAACAGCCGCCTCCCGGCTGCCAGCGGGTAGAGGCTTGAAGGTGGTGGCGGCCGGGTCCACTCCCAGGTCGCGAGCGATGAGATCGAGCAGAGTGATGGCAAAGCCGGTGTAGTCGCCCGAGCCTGGCGAGTGCTGTGCCAGTCCGGGTGCTTCCTGGATCGCCACAATGAGTTTGCCACGCTGGGTGATCCGGTCGAGGGTCGGCGATCCGCTGCTCGCCGGGCGTTGTGGGGCAACGGTGTCGAAGGGACTACCGGCCACCGGAACTGGGTGATCGCGGAACACGTCAACGACCCGATCCAACACCCACAACGCTGCGACTCCGAGCAATAGGAGCAGCGCCAGCAGACAGCCTAGTCGGCGCGGTCGCAACCATCGGCGCCGTCGCAGGGCAGGCAGCATCGCCCGGGGCCGGCGGTCGGGCGACGGTTTCGGCCCGGCTGGCAGTTCCGGGGCCACACGCCACGGGTTGAGGTCAGGCATTGCCCACCGAGCCCGGGGTCATCACTTGCCTGCGCACCGCGACGACTCTAGGCGTTGAGGCCCGCGGTGACGCCGCGCCGGTCCGGAACCTGCGGCTGACCGTTGCGCCAGTGGCGTCGGTTGCGGCGTTCCAGGTAGCCGGCCAATGATGACAACGCTATGCACAGCGTGTTTACACCGCACCTATCACGAGTGCCGTGGGGATGATCGGGCGTTCGAACTCGGCGAGACTGCCAGGTAACGGGTCTCGAAAAGGAGTTCCTGGTAGGTGATGAGAAAACCCAGCGCGGTGTCCTTCAGCAAAACCACCAGTTGGCTCACGATCGTCGGCAGCATGGCCCGCACTGCCTGGGGCAGCAACACAGCCCGCATCACCTGGTTGCGGCGCAGCCCCAAGGCATTCACTGCCTCGCGCTGACCGCGCGGCACTGACAGCACGCCAGCACGAAAGACCTCCGCGAGGACTGAACCGTTGTAGAGCGTCAAGCCCACGACGAGAGACCAGAAAACACCCAGCTGAAGTCCAGCCTGTGGCGCCGCGTAGTACAAAAAGAAGATCAGGATGACGAGGGGGATTGCCCGGAAGAGCTCAACGATTGCGGAGGCCGGCGAACGCAGCCACGCACTCTCTCCAGCAACCGCATCGCATCTTCGTGGGCTTGCCGCTTACTGATCCGGCGTACGCGCACCGGAGCGAGCTGCACGTTCTCCGCGATGGCCTTGTGAGCAAAAAGGTTGAACTGCTGAAGACCATCCCGACATCAGCTCGCAGCCGGGCCAGCGCTCGACCCTCCGCAGGCAGCGGCGCGCCGTCAACCTCGATACGGCCCCCGTCGATCGGCTCCAGTCGGTTGAACGTGCGGCATAGCGTCGACTTGCCGGATCCTGATGGTCCGAGCACCACGACCACCTCGCCCCGGGCAACGTCCAGATTGATGTCGCGCAGCACGTGCAGAGATCCAAAATATTTGTCCACTCGCGACATCCGGATCATCGGCGGGTCGGCTGTCGCGGGTGAACTCATCCGGTTCTCCGGGTGCGGGAGCACTGCACTATCCCTACCCGACAGGGTGCGGGACGGAGAATGCAACTTTGTCACGAATCGCCCACGGCGGTACATGCCCGGCCACCGTTGATGACCCGGGCAGCCGGAGGACAGGTTTGGGCCCGGCTCTACCCTGGAGGGGGCACGAACCCTTCGACGGGCCACACCGTAGCCACACCAACGCAGGCCCATACAGCAACCTGCACAGAGGAATGATCGATGACGGCCAGCATCGAGCAGCGCCCGCGCAGCTACCGCGTGCGCACCTACGGCTGCCAGATGAATGTGCACGACTCCGAGCGGTTGGCCGGGCTCCTCGAGGGGGCCGGATACGTCCTCGCTGGGCCGGATGACACCCCGGACGTGGTCGTGCTGAACACCTGCGCCGTGCGCGAGAACGCCGATAACCGGCTCTACGGCAACCTCGGTCAGCTACGCCCGGTCAAGAATGAGCATCCTGAAATGCAGATCGCTGTCGGTGGCTGCCTGGCCCAGAAGGACCGCGGTGAGATCACCCGCCGGGCGCCCTGGGTCGACGTGGTGTTCGGTACCCACAACATCGGTGCGCTACCGGCATTGCTGGATCGAGCCCGGCACAACGGGATTGCCCAAGTCGAGATCGCAGAGTCGCTGGAGGTTTTCCCTTCCGCGCTACCCGCGAAGCGGGACTCGGCACACTCGGCGTGGGTGTCGATCTCCGTGGGCTGCAACAACAGCTGCACGTTTTGCATCGTGCCCGCGCTGCGCGGCAAAGAGGTCGACCGCCGGCCCGGCGAGGTGCTTGCGGAGGTTGAGGCCCTCGTGGCCGAGGGTGTGCTCGAGGTGACGCTGCTTGGCCAGAACGTCAATGCCTATGGGGTCGGGTTCGGCGACCGGCGTGCCTTCGGTGACTTGCTGCGCGCCTGCGGGCGGATCGACGGCCTGGAACGGGTGCGCTTTACCTCGCCGCACCCGCGGGACTTCACCTCCGATGTCATCCAGGCGATGGCCGAGACCCCGAATGTCTGTCACCAGCTGCACATGCCGCTACAGTCGGGTTCGGACGCGGTGCTGCGGGCGATGCGCCGCTCCTACCGGGCGCTGCGTTACCTTGCGATCGTCGATGAGGTGCGGGCGGCGATGCCCGATGCAGCACTGTCGACCGACATCATCGTTGGTTTTCCCGGCGAAACCGAAGCTGATTTCCAGGCCACCCTGGACGTGGTGCGAGCGGCGCGCTTCAGCCAGGCCTTCACGTTCCAGTACTCACCGCGGCCGGGCACGCCAGCTGCGGACATGGCTGGTCAAGTGCCCAAGGCGGTTGTGCAAGACCGGTACGAGCGGCTCGTCGCGTTGCAGGCGGAGATCTCATGGGAGCTCAACCGCGGCCTGGTCGGTAGCCGGATGGAGGTGCTGGTCTCCGAGGGCGAGGGTCGCAAGGACGCGGTGACCCGAAGGATGAGCGGGCGGGCCAGAGACGGGCGGCTGGTGCACTTCGATCCAGGCGAGGTCAAGGTCCGGCCTGGGGACGTGGTGCTCACGGAAATCACCTATGGGGCGCCACACCACCTGGTGTCCGATTTACCGTTGCGAGGGCACCGGCAGACCACTGCGGGCGAGGCTTGGGCAGCCGGTCGCCGGCCGATGACGCCAGGGGTGGCACTCGGCTTGCCGTCGTTCGGTCGACCAACGTGACGGTCCCCGATATGGAGACTTATCGGGTCACCAGAGGTCGGATCACCCGAAAAGTCTCTATGTCGGGAGCTGGTCGGGAGCTGTATGGAGGCGGTGCTGTGACCGATGATCCAGATGGCATCGCCGAGCTGCGGGCCGAGATCGACGCCGTGGAACGCTCGGCGCTGCGCCACGTGGACCCTGGTGCCCGCGCGGCCGTGCTCGCAGGTGCGATCATGGTGCTCCTGCTGGCCATCACCCTGCCGTGGGTCGGTGACGCCAGCGGCTGGGATGTGTTGCGCGGCACTGCCAACCCGCTTGACAGGGTCGGGCTGCTGCCGAGGCTGTTCGGTGCAGTCGCGCTCGGATTCGGGGTATGCCTGTCAGCGCTGGCGCTCGTCACGCGTCGCTGGGGCCTGGTCTGGGCCAGTGCGCTGGGCTGCACCTATGGTGCGCTCGACGGGATATGGGCGATCTGGTCCCGACAGACCGTGGACGGCCCGGGTCCAGGCATCGGGATGGTGTTGGCGGTCGTCGCTGTGCTGGTGCTCGCCGTGCAGTGGTTGTGGCTCGCGTGGTCTCGCCGGTAATCCGGCCGGCCGGGTTACCGGCTGGTGACTGCCTGCTCGGCGGCGGCCAGCCATTCCCGCCACTGGTCAGCTTGGGCCTGCGCCGCGGTGGCGCGGCGGTCGTCCCCGGCGGCACGAGCCTTCGCCGCTTGCGCCTCGAACTGCTCCAGCCGTTCCCGGAACTGAGCCACCCTGGCCTGAGCCTCCGGGTCGGTGTGTCGCCACTGTGCGTTGGCGGCCGAGCGGACCCGCTCCTCGACGGCTCGCAGCCGGGCTTCGAGCTCCCTGATCCGCTCCCGCGGGACCTTGCCCACGGTCTCCCAGCGCTCCTGGATACCTCGCAGCTGTGCTCGGGCTGCCTCGATATCCGTGAGGTCGATCCCCTCTGCGGCAGCGATCAGCTCCTCCTTGCGCCGTACGTTGTGCTCGAACTCCGAGCCTCGCGCGGAGAAGGTGGCGGAGCGGCGGCTGAAGAATCGCTCCTGGGCAGCGCGAAACCGGTGCCATAGAGCGTCGTCTGCTTCTTTCGGAGCGCGCCCAGCCGCTTTCCACTCGGCCATGAGGTTCCGGAAGCGAGTCGCAGTGGCGCCCCAGTCGGTGGACTCAGCCAGCTCTTCGGCTTGGGCGACCAGTTCCTCCTTACGATTCCGGGCCCCGACACGCTGCCGGTCGAGCTCGGCGAAATGCGCCCCGCGGCGCCGCACGAAAGCGTCCCGGGCCTTGGAGAAACGGCGCCACAACGCCTCGTCACTCTTACGATCGACGCCCTTGATCGTCTTCCATTCGTCGAGGATGGTACGCAGCCGATCGCCGGCAGTCTTCCACTGGGTGGACTCGGTCCCGATCCGCTCGGCTTCCTCCACCAGCGCTTCCTTGCGGGCGGTTGCTTGTGCCCTGGCCTGCTCTCTGGCCGCCTTGGCGCCGGCCAGCGTCTCCTGAGCGTGCCGCTGCAGGTAATCCAGGAAGGCAGCGAGGCCGACGAGGTCGCCCACGACGGTCGGTTCGACGAGCTCGTCGTGCAAGGTTCGAACGCGGGCCAGCGCCTGCTTGGGATCCCCTACTCCGGAGCTCAGCCGGGACTCCAGCAGCTCGGCTTCAGTGAGTAGATCATCAAATCGGCGGGCGAAATGCGCCAACCCCTCCTCGGCCGTCCCGGCTTGCCAGGAACCGACCATCTGCTCACCACTGGGAGTGTGGGAATACACCGTCCCGTCGGCGGCTATCCGTCCCCAGCGTTGCGGGTCCCGGCAGGCCCGTGAGACCGAAGGTCGCGGCCCGGCAGCCGGAGGTCCGGCGTTGCCGTTTTCCGGGCTCGGCGGCTTGGTGGCAGCTGGGGGGAGCTCGGTGGACGTGTTCTCGGTGTGGTTGTGCTCGGTCATGCCGGCCTTCCTCGACCTCGTGCTCACCGCCGGGTCCTGCGGGCGCCCTGACTGCAGGCTGTGCGCTTCGACCGGAGGTCCGCGAAACGACCGGTCACAGCCGCATTGAAGCAGTTCAGGTGCACGGGCGGAGGAGCAGGGCGAGGCGAGCACTAACCTGCACTGATGATCGTACGCGTGGCGGTGGTACCATATCCACCGACCCTGGCGCCTGACGTGGCGTGGGAGCGCGCGTCGTGAGACCCCGCGCGGTTGCGGTAGTGGGCCCGACCGCCACCGGCAAGTCCGAGCTCGCGGTCAAGCTGGCTCAGCGGCTGGATGGCGAGGTGCTCAACGCCGATGCGATGCAGCTTTATCGAGGCATGAACATCGGCACCGCAAAGCTGTCACCCGCACAGCGAGGTGGGGTGCGCCACCACCTGCTCGACATCCTCGATGTCACCGAGAGCGCCTCGGTGGCTGCTTACCAGCGGCAGGCGCGCCGAATCATGGAGGAGTTGCTTGCCGCGAGCCGGGTGCCCGTGCTCACCGGGGGTTCCGGGCTCTATATCCGGGCGGTCCTGGACGACCTGAACTTTCCTGGCACCGATCCCGAGCTGCGAGCCGGGCTTGAGGCTGAACTTGCCGAGCACGGGGCGCCCACCCTCCATCATCGGCTGTATCGACTCGACCCGGTGGCGGCTGGCCGCATCCTCCCAAGCAACGGACGCCGGCTGGTGCGAGCACTGGAGGTCATCCAGCTCACCGGTCGTCCGTTCTCAGCGGCACTGCCACAACCCGGCCCAGCGCGCTACGGCACAGTGTTCATCGGCCTGGACACCGATCCCGCGGTGCTGGACATGCGGGTTGACGCGCGCGTGGCTCGGATGTTCGCCGAGGGCTTGATCGAGGAGGTCCGCCAGCTGCTGCCACTGGGTCTGCGGGAAGGCCGGACGGCAGCCCGAGCACTGGGTTACCACCAGGTGCTCGCTGCGCTGGATGCGGGTGTCGATCCACGCTGTGCCGCTGACCCGACAGCGCGGGCAACGCGGCGCTTCATCCGCAGGCAGCGCAGGTGGTTTCGCCGGGATGGTCGGATCAGGTGGCTGAACTGCGACCGTCCCGGTCTGCTCGACGCCGCGCTCGCAGCGACGGTGGACGGATAGGCTCGGTGACGATGGAGCAGGGTATCGACTTCCTCAAGGGACACGGGACGGAGAATGACTTCATCTTGCTGCCCGACCCCACCGGTGCGTTGGACCTGACACCGTCGAGGGTGGCCGCACTCTGCGACCGGCACCGGGGGCTGGGTGCAGACGGGGTGCTGCGGGTGGTGCCAGGTGAGCTGGTGCCCGACGCGCCACCGAATACCTCCCCTGACGACTGGTTTATGGACTACCGCAATGCCGACGGCTCCGTCGCTGAGCTCTGCGGCAACGGAGTGCGGGTATTGGTGCGCTACTTGACTGATGCCGGATTGGTCACCTGCTCGGAGTTCCGGATCGGTAGCAGGTCCGGTCCGCGCGCGGTGCGGTGCAACGACGATGGCTCAGTGGCCGTCGAGATGGGGCGGGTGCGGCGCACCGGCATGTCCACGGTGACTGTTGAGGGCGCGGCATTCAACGGACTTGCGGTGGACGTCGGCAACCCACATCTAGCTTGCTTGACCGAGGTTGCGGTGGAGCAGCTCGACCTCACCGTGCCACCGGGGCACGACCCCGGAATCTTTCCGCACGGCGTCAACGTTGAATTTGTTAACGTGCTGTGCGGGGGTCATCTGCGGATGCGAGTGCACGAGCGCGGAGTGGGTGAGACCCGCTCCTGTGGCACCGGAACAGTGGCTGCGCTTGCAGCCGCGCTGGATGCCCAGGGTCGGGAGACCGGGGAGGCTGACGTGCAGATTCCCGGCGGAGTAGTTCATGTAGCGATCTCCAAGGATGGCAGCACGCTGACTGGTCCTGCGGTGCTTGTCGCCCAAGGTCGGCTGACTCTCGACTGGTGGTTGGCGCACTGACTGCCCCACCGTCGTTCTGCGCAACCTGGACTCGGACCGCATGGCACCCGAATTCGGGTGGGCGTGCTTCATCCGACGTGTCACGATGAGAGGCGTATGACAACCTTACCGATCTTCCCGCCACATGATCCCGGCCCTGCCTCCCGAGGTGAGCTGGACAGCGAGGACCGTTCCGCGTTGCGCCGCGTGGCAGGCCTGTCCACCGAACTCGCTGATGTCACCGAGGTCGAGTACCGGCAACTGCGCTTGGAGCGCGTGGTCCTCGTCGGGGTGTGGACCGATGGCTCTGCGGCCGAGGCCGACGCGTCGTTGGTCGAGCTGGCCCGGCTTGCCGACACTGCTGGATCGCAGGTGCTCGATGGCCTCATCCAGCGCCGCCAACGCCCCGACCCGGCAACCTACGTCGGTTCCGGCAAGGTCATGGAGTTGCGCGAGATCGTCCTGCGCACCGCTGCTGACACGGTGATCTGCGATGGCGAACTCACTCCCGGCCAGCTGCGGCAGCTGGAGGCCAAGCTCAAGGTGAAGGTCATCGACCGGACTGCGCTGATCCTCGACATCTTCGCCCAGCACGCCAGCTCCCGGGAAGGCAAGGCACAAGTCGAGCTGGCCCAGCTGAGCTACTTCTTGCCGCGGCTGCGCGGTTGGGGCGAGTCACTGTCCCGGCAGGCCGGTGGTGCTGGCGGTGGAGCCAGTGGTGGAGTCGGCACCCGTGGACCGGGTGAGACCAAGCTGGAGACCGACCGGCGGCGCATTCACCGCCGGCTCGCCAAACTGCGCCGCGAGATCGCCGCGATGCGTACGGTTCGCGACACCAAGCGCAGCCGCAGGCGCGCCAACGAGGTGCCCAACGTGGCCATCGTCGGATACACCAACGCCGGCAAGTCGAGCTTGCTCAACGCGATCACCGGCGCCGAGGTGCTGGTACAGGATGCCCTGTTCGCAACCTTGGACCCCACCACACGCCGGGCTGTCACCCCAGACGGACGCGACTACACGCTCACGGACACCGTCGGTTTCGTCCGCCACCTGCCGCATCAGTTGGTGGAGGCGTTTCGCTCCACGTTGGAGGAGACGGCCGATGCTGACCTGCTATTGCATGTGGTGGACGGGTCTGACCCGATGCCCGAACGGCAGGTGGAGGCGGTCCGTGAGGTACTCGCCGAGATCACCGAGGGCCGCGAGTTGCCGATGCCACCGGAGTTGCTGGTCGTGAACAAGATCGATGATGCCGACCAGTTCGTGTTGTCGCGGCTGCGTCACCTGCTACCGGACGCGTCGTTCGTCTCTGCGCACACGGGCGCCGGCATCACCGGCATGGTCGGGCGAATCACCGATGCGTTGCCCCGAATCGATGTTGAGGTCGACGCACTGCTGCCCTGGACCCAAGGCTCCCTGGTGGCCCGAGTGCACGCCGAGGGGGAGGTGCTGGACACCGCCCACACGGAGGCCGGCACCCGGCTGCGTGCCCGGGTACGGCCTGACCTTGCCGGCGCGTTGGCCGGGTACCTGGTGGACGCCTGATCAGTCGGTACGTGGCCGGCAGGGACCGGTAGCTGTGAGCCGGTCCCTGCCAGCTCACAGCCGCCTCAGCACCGCCACCACCCGGCCGAGCACGGTCGCTTCGTCCCCGGGGATCGGCTCGTAGACAGGGTTGTGCGGGAGCAGCCAGACATGCCCGTCACGGCGCTTGAACGTCTTCACGGTCGCCTCGCCGTCAATCATGGCAGCGACGATGTCCCCGTTCTCGGCGGTGGGCTGCTGGCGGACAACCACCCAGTCCCCGTCGGTGATCGCCGCCTCCACCATGGAATCACCTGCCACCCTCAGCAGGAACAGCGAACCCTCGCCGACGATTTCCTTCGGTAATGGAAAGACATCTTCGATGGCTTGCTCGGCGAGCACCGGGCCGCCTGCTGCGATCCGACCGACCACAGGCACGAAAGTGGGAGTGGGACGGGCGCTGGATCCTCCCGAAACCTCCGAGGTGTCGAGTGCGCTTTCCGCGGGCCGGACGCCGACTGCGCGCGGTCGATTGGGGTCGCGGCGTAAGTAGCCCTTACGTTCCAACGCGCGCAGCTGGTGTGCGACCGACGAGGTGGATGTGAGTCCCACTGCCTCGCCGATCTCCCGCACACTCGGGGGGTAACCGCAGCGCTGCACCCAGTCCCGGATCACCTCAAGGACCCGTCGTTGCCGGGGGGTGAGGCCGTCGTCACCAGCGCTGTCGTCGAAGTCAGGGAAGGCATGTACCTGCGCGCCATCGTCCGCGCTCGGCGGCTGCGCTTCGGGACCGGCGCCTTCCGGTTCGTCGCTTCGCTGTCGTCCCACCGGTCCTCCTCACAGCAACACAGATCAGATCGGTCCGCTCTCGGAGTCGAGGTTAACCAGCGTCTCAGTAGAGATCAAACATCTGTTCGAACAACACGCCGCGTAGTCATCGATTCTGTCGGACCGTCGTGATAGACACCGCACAGCCGTTCGATCGAACCCCTGTTCGATGCTGTCAGGCGGCTACTAGGCGATAGGAGTCTCGATGACCGCACCAGCGCAGTTGAGCAACCGGCCCGCGGCGCGCGATTCAAAGTTCGGGCTGGCGGCAAGTGGACCGGTGGGCGTCAAGCCGCCGTGCGAAACGATGCCCACCAGGCGGCTTCTGGCACCTCCACCTCCCGTGCTCCCTCTCGCTCCTCCGGCGCGACGGCCTCTGGTGCGTCGGCGGTTGCGGCACCCGTTGGGAGGCGGGGCCCCGGAGGCACGCATCGCAGCGCCAAGAGGGACCAGGGCAGTGCGTCTAGCGGCCGCCGCCGCAGTGACATTAGCTGTGGTCGGCGGGATGGGTTGGATGGGCCAGGCTGCCAGTCCCGGGATGCCGGTTGAGACCGCACAGACCCGGGTCGGCGCCGGCGAGACCGTGTGGGATGTTGCGCAGCGGGTGGCACCGAAGTCTGACCGACGTGCGGTGGTGGAGCAGATTCGGCAACTGAACGGCATGGCCGACTCGGCCATCCAGCCCGGCCAGCAGTTGCAGGTGCCCGACGAGGAGTAGGCCGGGTCCTGCCGACTTCGCCGGCACTGTGCTTGGCCGCTGGCCCCGTGGTCACCGCTGGCGTACGCCATGAGAGCGTCACACCTCACGGTCGCGGTAGACCGCGGGCGTCGTGGCGGCTCGACTTTCGCTCTGGCCACCACATATAGTAGTTACAGGGCTGTAGTTTACCCACAGATAGGGGTCGGGGAGGGGGTACATGCGCTGTCCGTTTTGTCGGCACGCCGACTCGCGCGTCGTCGACTCCCGCGAGGTGGAAGACGGCCAGGCGATCCGGCGCCGCCGGTCCTGCTCTCAGTGCGGTCGCCGATTCACAACCGTGGAGGAGGCGGTCCTTGCCGTGGTGAAGCGCTCGGGCGTCACCGAGCCGTTCAGTCGGGACAAGGTCGTCTGTGGAGTGCGCAAGGCATGCCAGGGACGTCCGGTGGACGAGGACGCGCTGCAGCAGCTGGCGCACCGGGTGGAGGAGGCGATCCGCTCGTCAGGCAGCGCCGAGGTGCCCAGTCAGGAGGTCGGGTTGGCCATCCTCAACCCGCTGCGGGACCTCGACGAGGTGGCCTACCTGCGCTTTGCCAGCGTGTACCGGTCCTTCTCCTCGATCGACGACTTCGAAAAGGAGATTCGAAACCTCCGGGAGGGTCCTCCCGCTAGCGGCAGGACATCAAGAACAGGCGATGACGCGAAGCAGGCAGGAAGTATGGACATCGCGATAGAGAGGGATGAAGTATGACCGAGACCGTCGGGAACGGAGCTTCACCGGCTGCGCCGCCCAAGCGCGCGCTGCGGATGGAGCGGGTCTACACGACCGAGGCGCGCCACCCCTACGACGAGGTGACGTGGCAGCGCCGGGACGTCGTGATGACCAACTGGCGGGACGGCACGGTCAACTTCGAACAGCGTGGCGTGGAGTTCCCCGATTTCTGGTCGATCAACGCCGTGAATATCGTGACCAGCAAATATTTCCGCGGTGCGGTGGGCAGCGAGCAGCGCGAGTCGAGCCTACGGCAGCTGATCGATCGTGTGGTGCGGACCTACACCGCCGCCGGTGTGCAGTACGGGTACTTCGCCACCGAGACCGACAAGGAGATCTTCTCCGACGAGCTGACCTGGATGCTGCTGCATCAGGTGTTCAGCTTCAACTCGCCGGTCTGGTTCAACGTCGGCACTGATTCACCCAACCAGGTGAGTGCCTGCTTTATCCTTTCTGTCGACGACACCATGGACTCGATCCTCAACTGGTACCGAGAAGAGGGACTGATCTTCAAAGGTGGTTCTGGCGCCGGCCTGAACCTTTCCCGTATCCGCTCATCGAAGGAATTGCTGTCCTCTGGCGGCACGGCATCTGGTCCGGTGAGTTTCATGCGCGGAGCGGACGCCTCGGCGGGCACCATTAAATCGGGCGGCGCCACTCGGCGCGCCGCGAAGATGGTCGTGCTTGACGTCGACCATCCAGATATCGGAGAGTTCGTACAGACTAAGGCAGCCGAGGAGCGCAAGATCCGGGTACTCCGCGACGCCGGATATGATATGGACCTCGGTGGCAAGGACATCACTTCGGTCCAGTATCAGAACGCGAACAACTCGGTCCGCGTTTCCGATGAATTCATGCGCGCTGTGGAGACCGACGGCAAGTTCGGGCTACGTGCCCGGATGACCGGTGAGGTCATCGAGACCGTAAAGGCCAAGCAGCTCTTCCGGGATATCACCGAGGCTGCCTGGGAATGTGCAGATCCTGGCCTGCAGTACGACGACACGATCAACGAGTGGCACACCTGTCCCGAATCGGGACGGATCACCGCTTCTAATCCGTGTTCCGAGTACCTTCACCTCGATAATTCGAGCTGCAACTTGGCGTCGATCAACTTGATGAAATTTCTTCGCGAAGACCTCACGTTTGACGCGGAGTTGTTCGCCAGGACTGTAGAACTTGTGATCACCGCAATGGACATTTCAATCTGCTTCGCGGATTTTCCCACTGAGGCGATTGGACACACCACCAGGGCGTTCCGGCAGCTTGGCATCGGCTATGCCAATCTTGGAGCGTTGTTGATGGCGACCGGGCATGCTTATGACTCAGAGGGCGGGCGTGCGCTGGCTGCGGCGATCACCTCACTGATGACCGCCACGGCCTACCAGCGCTCCGCGGAGCTTGCCGGGGTCGTCGGGCCCTACGACGGTTACGCGCGCAACGCCGAACCACATCAGCGGGTGATGCGCAAGCACGCTGCGGCCAACGATTTGATCCGTACGTACCATCACAACGACCGAACCGTGCAGAAGGCAGCCACGAAGGCGTGGCAAGACGGCATTCGGATCGGTGAAAAGAATGGTTGGCGCAACGCTCAGGCCAGTGTAATCGCCCCTACTGGAACCATCGGGTTCATGATGGATTGTGATACGACCGGAATTGAACCGGACTTCTCACTGGTGAAGTTCAAAAAACTGGTCGGTGGTGGGTCCATGCAGATAGTCAACCAAACGGTGCCTAAGGCACTCGCTGCACTCGGTTACCAGGAGGAGCAGAGCGAGGCGATTGTTGAGTACATCGCTGAGCATGGCCACGTGATCGATGCTCCTGGGCTGCGCACTGAGCATTACGAGGTGTTCGACTGCGCGATGGGGGAGAGGGCCATTGCTCCGATGGGGCATGTCCGGATGATGGCGGCGACCCAACCGTTTATCTCGGGGGCTATCAGCAAGACAGTCAACATGCCCGAGACGGCAACAGTCGCCGATGTGGAGGAAATCTATCTCCAATCCTGGAAGATGGGGCTCAAGGCGCTGGCGATCTACCGGGACAACTGCAAGGTCGGCCAGCCGCTGTCCACCGGTAAGACTGCGACCACCGCAGTGGAGAAGGGGTTAACCGAGACCAGGCCGGTTCGTAAGCGGCTGCCCAAGAAGCGGCCCAGCGAGACCGTTTCCTTCACCGTCGGTGGCGCCGAGGGCTACCTCACGGCGGGGTCTTACCCGGATGACGGCCTCGGCGAGATCTTTGTGAAGATGTCCAAGCAGGGCTCCACGTTGGCCGGTGTGATGGACGCCTTCTCAATGGCGATCTCAATAGCGCTGCAGTACGGGGTGCCGCTGGAGACCTACGTCTCGAAATTCGTGAACATGCGTTTCGAGCCGGCGGGGATGACCGATGACCCAGACGTTCGTATGGCTAGCAGCGTCGTGGACTATCTGTTCCGTCGGATCGCGCTGGACTACCTACCTAAGGACAAGCGCGAACAACTGGGCATCCTGACCGCACATGAGCGCACTGAGCAGGTGTCCGCTAGCTACGGCACCGGGGTAGGGGCGGACGGCGTCGACGTGGAGTCGTTACGCACGTCGGTGGACTCCACTGCCCCCATCCCGACGGTGCAGGCTCGTCCGGCGCCGGTGTACGTCGGTAGCTCCACCGAGTTGCTGGAACTTCAGATGGGCAAGGCCGCGGACGCACCGCTGTGCATGACCTGCGGGACCAAGATGCGGCCTGCTGGATCTTGCTATGTCTGCGAAGGCTGCGGTTCCACCAGCGGCTGCAGCTGAGATCTACGCATCCGGTCGCTCCTTGAGACGGCGGCTCAGATCTGGGGCGTTTTAAACCGGTCACGTGCGAGGCAGCGAATGTCGACATGAGCCGCTTCGACATGGTTGCACCATCGCCGTCGCGCATACTGATCTCGGCTTGCTGCGGGCGGGAGGAGGCTAGGATGCCGGAGCGCGCGCTGGTGCTCGGCGGCGGTGGGATCACCGGCATTGCGTGGGAGTTAGGGATGCTCGCCGGGCTGGCTGAGCATGGGGTGGATCTGCGCGACGCCGATCTGGTGGTTGGCACGTCAGCCGGGTCGGTGGTGGGTGCACTGGTGACCTCAGGTGACGATCTCGAGGAACTCTACGCCAGTCAGCTCCTTCCGCCTTCCCTTGAGCCACCGATCCGAATGGGGATCGGGACGATGGTGCGGTGGGGTTGGGCCGTTGCCTGTTCTCGAGGCTCGCAACAGGTTGGAGTACGAGTCGGCAGGATGGCGCTGACGACTGCGACGGTTCCGGAGGCCGAGCGCCGTGAAGTTATCGCGTCCCGGCTGCAAGCACGTACCTGGCCGGCTCAGACCCTGCTGGTCACGGCCGTCGATGCCGAATCGGGCGAGTTCACCGCCTTTGGTCAGGACAGCAAGGTGGGGCGCACCGCAGTGAGCCTGGTCGATGCCGTTGCAGCCAGCTGCTCCGTGCCGGGGGTGTGGCCGCCGACCACCATCGGTGGGCGACGCTGGATCGATGGCGGTGTGCGCTCGGCGACCAATGCTGATCTGGCGGCAGGATACGAGCGCGTCGTGGTGCTCGCCCCACTCACGCGTGGTTTCCGGCCGGCGATTGGTGCGGCTGCGCATGTAGCCGCGTTGCGCAAGCGAGCACGGGTCGCGCTCGTTACACCGGATGCCAACGCGCGACGTGTGATCGGCCGCAACGTGCTAGACCTGGCCCGACGAGAGCCCGCTGCGCGGGCTGGGCGCGCCCAGGCCACATCGGCCACCGTGGAGGTGGCCAGGGTCTGGTCGGGTTAGCTCTCGGCGCCGCCACGCTCTTGTTCAGCGAGGAACTGCTCGAGTTCCGCAGCAATCTCGTCGCCAGTGGGCAACGGCCCGGCATCGGTGGACAGCAGCGGACGTTGGTCAGATCCACCGATGATGGAGTCGAACCGCGCCTCCAGGCCGGCTACCACCGACATGCTTTCCTGGGAACCGGCGACCTGCTTGTCCACCTCGGCTAGAACTCGCAGTGCCGCTGGGCGTAGCGCCTCCACCGGCAGGCTCAACCCGCTGCTGCGGGCCAGATGCTCCAGCAGCCCGCGGGCCGACTCTGGGTACTCGATGCGGGCCAGGTAATGCGGCACGTGCACGACGAAGCCCATGGCGTCGTGCCCGGCTTGGCCCAGCTTCAGCTCCATCAGCGCACCGGCGTGGCCGGGGATCTCCATGGCACCGAACCACGGTTCGTAATCTGAGATCAACTCCCGTCGGGTGGCGTGCGCGGTGACCGTCACTGGCCGAGTGTGCGGGACAGCCATCGGCACTGCACCCAGGCCAACGGTCAGGCCTACGCCGAAGCGCTCGACCAGCTCGCAGACCGCGTCGGTGAACCGTTCCCACTGTAGATCCGGCTCCGGTCCAGCAAGGAGCAAAAATGTGGTGCCTTCGCTGTCACGCACCTCGTGCAGGACCAACTCCGGACGCTCATAGCTGTCCCAACGGTCCCTGTCGAAGACCATCGTCGGTCGGCGAGTGCGGTAGTCCAGCAGTTGGTCGACGTCAAATGTGGCGAGGACACGGTGCTCCAGATTCGCCAGCAGATGTGCCACTGCCACCTGCCCGGCTTGACCGGCGTCGACGAATCCGGTGAGGGCATGCACCAGTACCGTCCCCGCCGGAGCCGATGGCTCCGCGTCGATTCGGTACAGGTCGGCGATCACTTGCTGCCACCTCGCTTCGGCTCGGTCGGCCCTCATCGTGCAGGCCGTTCAGCCAATACAACACCGCACAGCGTCGAATCCATCCCCTGGCGGGGGCCACCGCTGTGCACTCCGCGCCACGGCGGTGAGACGCTGCGCCACCCTTTAGTGGTAACGACTATCGTTTACGATCTGGTCAACCACGTTGGAAGGAGATCGGAGCACAGTGCGCATTGCTTTCGTCGGCAAGGGCGGCAGCGGTAAGACGACGTTGTCGGCCCTGTTCACTCGCCACCTTGCCGAGCTCGGCCGGCCCGTGCTGGCCGTTGACGCCGACATCAACCAGCACCTGGGTGAGGCGTTGGGCTTGGAAGATGAGCAGGTCCCACCGTTGGGTGGGCAGCTGCCTTGGATTAAGGAGCACCTGCGCGGCAGCAACCCACGGATCACGTCGGCCGATTCGATGATCAAGACAACACCGCCCGGCCGAGGTTCCCGATTGCTCCGTTTGGACCCGGACGAGGAGCTGCACCGCCGCTTTGCCCGTCCCGTCGGTGGTGCACAGCTGATGGTCACCGGGGAGTTCGAGCCCGAGGACATCGGGGTGAGCTGCTACCACTCCAAGACCGGCGCACTGGAGCTGTATCTCAATCATCTGATGGATGGATCCGGCGAGTACGTGGTGGTCGACATGACCGCGGGCGCCGATGTGCTGGCGTCCGGGCTGTTCACCCGTTTCGACCTGGTGGTCCTCGTCAGCGAACCGACCCGGCGCGGGGTCCGGGTGTACCGGCAGCTCCGGCAGCACGTCGAGGGGCACGGGGTACGGCTGCGGGTGGTCGGCAACAAAGCGGCCGCCGAGGATGACACCGCCTGGCTGCGTGGCGAACTGGGTAGCGCCCTGCTGGCGACGGTGGGTCAATCAGCCTGGGTGCGGGCCGCCGAACAGGGCCGTGCACCGTCGTTCGATGCGTTGGAGCCTGACGTGCGCCACGCGCTGGACGCGGTGCTCGCCGAGCTTGACGGAGTACAGCGGGACTGGAGGGCATATCACCGCGACACCGTGCACTTTCACCTGCGCAATGCGAGGGCTTGGGCGAACCAGTCGGCGGGTCGGGACCTAGCCGAGCAGGTAGACCCGGACTTTTTCCCTGCTGTTTGCTCGTGAATCACCGATAGAGGAGAACCGATGTCACTGGACGTGCCAACCACGATGATCGAATCAGCGCAGCACGGCGAGCTCGATGATGCGGCGTTTGTGACCGTGGTCCGAGATTCATTGCCCTACGCCTGGCAAGTGATTTCGCAGGTTGTCGGCGACCTTGCGGTCAACGCCGGCTCGGAGTTCGCCGATCACGCGATCCCGCCGCCGGACGAGGCAGCTCGCGGTCAGCTGCTACGGGCGCTGGCCAGCGACGCCATCCGGGGCTCCTTGCAACGCCACTTCGGCGTGCAGCTGGCCTTCCAGAACTGCCACCGGGTGGCGGCGTTTCGCCCTGATGCGGTGACCGGCGAGGCCTACCGGCGGTTTGTCTCCGCCCGGGACCAGGTGCTGAACCAGACACCGGAGCTTCGAGACTGCTGAGCAGCTGAGCCGCCAGTTTTGGGGCGGTGATCGCAAGATCAATTTCACACTTGCCGCTCCGGGCGGGCAGGCTTTCCGCATGCCGTTGGTACCGCGACACCTCGCCCCGTTCCTCGCCGCCGCACTGCGCAATCCGGCCACTATGGGCGCCGTGGCGCCGAGCTCCTCACAGCTGGCGGCTCAGATGGCCGCTGTGGTGCCCAGGCTGGGCGAGCCGGTAGTGGTCGAGCTGGGACCTGGCACCGGCTCGGTCACCACCGCTATCGAGCACCGGCTTGCTGGGCGGGGGAGGCACGTGGCGGTCGAAATCGACCCGGTGCTGGCCGAGCACGTGCGCGTTGAGTTTCCTGGCGTCGAGGTCCTGGTAGGCGACGCCGCTGAGCTGGAGCGGCTGCTTGCTGCCCACGACGTGCCGGTGGCTGATGCAGTGCTCTGCGGGCTACCTTGGTCACTGATCAGCGCCGCCGCGCAACGTGCCATCGTTGAGGCGACGGCGCGCGCACTACGTCCCGAGGGTTCTTTCTCGACCCTCGCTTACGTGCACGCGCTGCCGCTGAGCCCGGCCCGGCGGTTCCGTGCCTTGCTCGGAGAGGTGTTCGACGAGGTGCTGAGCACCCGCACGGTCTGGCGGAACCTGCCACCTGCGGTGATTTACGTCTGCCGGCGACCGCGCCAGGTGTGACGTTCCAGGCGTGGTCTGGCGTGCTGCCATTGCCATTCTGGAGGGCGGGCCTGGTTCCGATGATGACGGTGGCGGTCAGCTCTCAGAACAGGCCACCTGCGGTATCAGCCCGTGGCGGGTGAAGATTTCGACGGTTTACTCGGCCTGGCGCTGGTCCATCTCGATCAGCAGGTAGCCGCCCGGTTTCAGCCATCGTTGCGCCGCGGCGGCACCCGCCGCTGGACGTCAAGCCCGTCCGCGCCACCATCGCGCGCCACCCGCGGCTCGTGTATGCGAGCATCCGGGGGCAGCAGGCTGATCGCCGCGGTCGGTACGTAGGGCAATCGCCTCCAGATGGGCGCGGACGCCACATCGGTTCGTGACCAGGCGCCGCAGGATAATCACCGCACCGACATGCCGGTAGCTCGTTGCGGTGTTGGCGAGGTAGTAGTCCACACCCCTACCAGTAATCCACAACCGGCAGGGTCGTGGCTGTCGCGGTAGGTAATGCAGGAGGACCGTTCGACGGCATGAGTGCACCCGCCGCCGGTCGCATCCGGCTTTCTGACCCGGCTGAACTGATTGCCGCCGTCCCCCATTTGCTGGGCTTCCACCCGCATGACTCCGTGGTGCTGCTGGCACTGCACGGTAAGAGGCTGGGATTGACTCTGCGTGCCGATCTGCTCGACAACGTCCAGGCCCCGTTGCTAGCCGAGCAACTGCTGCCGCCGCTCACCCGGCAGCGACCTACCGGTGTCGCACTGGTCGTGATCGGGGGTGATCTGACCCCGGACGGTGATCCCCCGCACCGCGCGTTGGTGGATGCCCTCGACGACATGCTGACCAGCGTTGGACTCCCGCTGGTACACGCGGTCTGGACGGCGCAGATCACCGGCGGCGCCCCGTGGCGCTGCTACGACGATTACTTGTGTGCCGGCACCGTGTCCGATCCCGGAGCCAGCCCGCTGGCAGCCGCTACCGTCGCGGCGGGTGCAGTGACCTTCGGTAGCCGCGAGGAGATGGTCGCGCTACTGGCTGGCGATGATCCCGCAGCTTTGCAACGCCGGGCCGTGCTCCTGGACGCGGCCGACGCTGACCACCCGATGAGTTCCGCGCTGGTAGCCCAGAGGTTCGCGCAGTTGCGGAAATTGCACCGGGCGGCGGCCGCGGGGGATATCGCGTTGAGTGACAAGACTGTCACCGAGGTTGCCTCCGCGCTGTGCGACCACCGGGTTCGCGACGCCTGCCTGCCCTGGTGCTCGGGACCGGGCGCGGTCGCCGCCGAGCGGCTTTGGCTGGCCCTTGTTCGAGCGACCCCCGAACCCGAGCGGGCCGAGCCTGCAGCGCTGCTGGCGCTGGTCGCTTACCTTCGGGGGGACGGTGCACTGGCCGGTGTCGCGCTGGACGCGGCGTTGCAGGCCTGCCCGCAGCACTCACTGTCCGGGTTGTTACGAGCCGCGCTGGATGGCGGTCTGCCACCCGAGGTGCTGCGTACTGTTGCCGCGGACGCCGCTGCGGCCCTTCCCGGACCTCCGCGCAGAAACCGTAAGCAACGATCGCGACGGAAGCGATGACCGGGTCAGCTGGTGGCGCGGGCGAAGTTCCAGGCGTCGGCGACGATCGCGGCGAGTTCAGCCCGCTCCGGTTTCCAGCCCAGCTCCTCACGTGCTCGATCGCTGGAGGCGATGAGCACTGCCGGATCGCCCGGTCGTCGCGCCGCAGACTGCGCCGGGATGGGGTGCCCGGTGACCTGCCGGCAGGTGTCGATGACCTGCTGTACCGAGAAGCCGGTGCCGTTGCCGAGGTTGTAGATGCGATGTTCGCCGGGCACAGCCTGCTCGAGCGCCCGTTCATGAGCGTCGACGAGATCTACCACGTGGATGTAGTCGCGGATGCAGGTGCCATCCGGGGTAGGCCAGTCCTGCCCGAAGATCATGATCTTTTCACGGTGACCGAGAGCAACCTGCAGTACGAGGGGGATGAGGTGGGTCTCGACGGTGTGCCGTTCGCCGTAACGGCCGTAGGCGCCGGCGACGTTGAAGTACCGCAAGCTGATGGCAGCGAGGCCGTGCGCGGCGGCGTAGGAGCCGATCGCATAATCGATTGCAAGTTTCGTCGCACCGTATGGGTTGGTGGGCTGGGTGGCTGCCTCCTCGGTGATCGGTACTGACGCGGGTTCCCCATAGGTGGCGGCCGTGGAGGAGAACACCAGCCGGGGGGTTCCGTGTTCGCGCATCGCCTCGAGCAGCCGCACCGAGGCGACCATATTTCCTAGCCAGTAGCGCTGCGGCTGCGTCATCGATTCACCGACCAGCGAGCGGGCCGCGAAATGCAGCACACCGTCGAAACCCTCAGCCAGCACGGGTCCGGCGTCCTCGACGGTGCCCTCGACGAACCGGCAACCGGCGGGTACCGCATCCACGTGGCCGGTGGACAGGTCATCCAGCACCACGACTTCGTGCCCGGCTTCCACCAGCCGGGCGGCGCAGACACTGCCGATGTACCCCGCACCCCCGGTAACCAGCAGCCGCATCGGCTTTGGTCCAGTGGTTCCCGACAGCCCAGTGACTTCCGACAGCCCAGTCACCGCCGACGGGCGAGCACTGCGTGCGCAACCATGCCATCGACCTCTACCGTGGCTCCCCCGCCGGAGAGCACTACCGGATGGCCTGCCCGGGCTAAGGCCGCCACCTGGACCACATTGCCGGGCACCGCGTCGACCTTGTGCAGATCGGCCATCAGGGCCGGATCCTCCTGCACATTCTCGGCGATGCGTCGGACCTCCACCGTGCCCCCGCCACGACGGGCCACCTCGTCGAGGCGCACCAGGTCGGGTTCGAGCGGGGGGGTGCCTTCCCCGATCCCGAGCTCATCTAGCCCCGGGATCGGGTTGCCGTACGGCGACGTGGTCGGGTTGCCCAGCAGCGCGACCAGCTTGCGCTCCACAGCCTCGCTCATCACGTGTTCCCAGCGGCAGGCCTCGTTGTGTACCTGCTCCCACTCCAGCCCGATCACGTCCACCAGCAGACGCTCGGCTAGCCGGTGCTTACGCATCACCGACGTGGCCCGATTGCGGCCCTCTGCAGTGAGCTCGAGGTGCCGGTCGTCCGCCACTGTCAGCAGGCCGTCACGCTCCATCCGCGCTACTGTCTGGCTGACGGTTGGCCCGCTTTGTCCCAGGCGTTCGGCGATCCGTGCCCGCAGCGGGACGACACCCTCCTCCTCTAGCTCGAAGATGGTGCGCAGGTACATCTCGGTGGTGTCGATGAGATCGTTCACACCAGTCTCCTTTACTTGGTGCCATGATAGTGGTCCACCGGGGACGCTGCGGAGTATTCGCTGGCAGTGACCGAAAAGATGGGTGATATGCATCCGTTGATCACGCCCCGTCAGCTGGCGGCCCTCCTGACCGATCTGGAGCCGCCCATCCTCGTGGACGTGCGGTGGTCACTGACCGGGGCACCCGGTTGCGCCGATTACCAGGCTGGGCACCTGCCCGGGGCGGTCTTCCTCGATATGGACACTGAGCTGGCTGGTCCGCCGGGTCGGGAGGGACGGCATCCCCTTCCGGATCCGGCAGCGTTACAAGCCACCCTGCGCGCCGCAGGTGTCCGCACGACAGCACCGGTGGTCGCCTACGACGCGGCGGACGGGTCGGTGGCGGCACGGCTGTGGTGGTTACTGCGCTGGGCGGGGCACTCCGCGGTCGCGGTGCTTGACGGGGGAATAGCGGCGTGGCGTGCGGCTGGGCTACCGGTGACCACCGAGGTACCCGAACCCGTCGCGAGCACTATCACGGTGCGGCCCCCAGCGATGCCGGTGCTCGACGCGGCGCAGGCCGCGGCGTTGGCCCGCAATGGCGTGTTGCTCGACGCGCGGGTGCCGCCCCGCTACCGCGGGGAGATCGAGCCGGTGGATCCCCGGGCAGGACACGTACCCGGTGCCGTCAACGCGCCGTTCGACGAGCTGACTGATGCAGACGGGCGATGGTTGACGCCGAGGCGGCTGCGGGAACTCGCGCAGCGTTGGGGCGCCGAAAGCACAGAGATCGGCGCCTATTGCGGTTCAGGCGTCAACGCGTGCGCACTGGTTCTGGGACTGGAACTTGCCGGAATCACCTCGCCTGAGCGGCCGGCGGGGCTCTACGTCGGGTCATGGTCGCAGTGGTGCACCGACCGTGACCGCCCAGTGGCCACCGGCCCGAGTCCCGGGTAGCGGTGGTGACCCCGCCGCGTCCGCGCACCGGGCGGTAACGTCGGAGGCATGAGTGCTGCTCGCGCGGCTGTCGTCTGGGACGAGGCCTTCCTCGGCTACGACCTCGGTGGGTGGCACCCACTGAATCCCATCCGGCTGGATCTCACCATCCGGCTGGCCCGCTCGCTGGGTGTCCTGGACGGCGTTTCACTGCTGGCACCGGTGCAGGCGACTGACGAACAGCTGCGCATGGTGCACTCCGATGACTACCTTGCCGCGGTCAAGAACGCGTCGCGTGGATATGTCGGGCACGGCCTGGGGACCTCGGACAATCCGGTGTTTCGCCGCATGCACGAGGCGGCGGCGCTGGTCGCAGGTGGCTCATTGCTCGCGGCCGAGGAGATCCTCGCTGGCCGCGCAGCGCGGGTGGCGAATATCGCCGGCGGGCTGCACCACGCGATGCGCAACTACGCCTCGGGTTTTTGTATCTACAACGACTGCGTGTTAGCGATTCGTCGGCTGCTCGACGGTGGGGTGTCCCGGGTGGCCTATGTCGACATCGACGTGCATCACGGCGACGGCGTGCAAGAGGCTTTCGTCGACGACCCCCGGGTGCTCACCATCTCGCTGCACCAGCACCCGGACACGCTCTGGCCGGGCACCGGGGACTCCACCGACGTCGGGGCTCCCGGCGCCGAAGGTTCGGCGGTCAACGTGCCGCTTCCACCCGGTACCGGCGACGGCGAATGGTTGCGGGCCTTCCACGCGGTAGTGCCCGACCTGCTCCAAGCATTCCAGCCCGAGGTGTTGGTAACCCAGCATGGTGCGGACACCCACGCCGAGGATCCCCTTGCCGACCTCGCGTTGTCGGTGGACGGCCAGCGGGCCGCACACCGCGCATTGGCCGACCTGGCGGACACGACAGCCGGCGGGCGATGGCTGGCGCTCGGTGGGGGCGGCTACTCCCTGTTCCGAGTGGTGCCGCGTTCGTGGACACATCTGCTGGCCACCCTGCTCGGCGGCGAGGTCGACCGCAACACCTCGGTGCCGGACACCTGGATCGCCCATGCCGCCACCGTGGCCCGGGGCGTGCCGTTGCCAAACGCGATGACCGACGGTGTCGAGGCCCATTGGGCGCCATGGGACGGGACCGCGGACACCGGTGTGGACCAGGCAATCCGGGAGACCCGGCGTGCGGTCTTCCCGCTGCATGGCCTAGACCCCGACAACCCAACATAATGCAACCGTCAGCGCCGCCGTTCCGTCTCAAGGGCCTGAGATGCACGGGAGTCACCGTGGCTGGTTTCGCCCTACTCGGTGCGCTCATGGCGTGCGGGTACCGACCCGACCAGGGCGGGCTCGAGGGACAACGGCTGGCTCAGGTATCCGGTGGCAGCGCATCGACGGCCGGCCGTGAGGTGCTGCCCAACTGGCCGGCGCCACCTGATGGCGTACAACCCCTTCCTTCGGTTCAGATCGATTCATCAGCGTTGCCGCCGGGCTATCCGCGGCTGGCGTGGACGCAGGACGAGGACCGCATGGTGGTGGGGATTTACGGGCAGGAGGGTGGCTGCACCCATGCGCATGCCGACTTGCGGGAGCAGACCTCGCGGCTTGTCCGTGTCGCGGTGGTGGAAGTCACGACAAGCTCCGGCCCGTGCACGATGGACCTGCGCTACCCGTGGCTAGCTGTACAGCTCGACGTCCCGCTAGGGGACCGCACCGTCGTCTTGGAGCGTCACACCATCGGCCCGCCACCCGGACGCTAACGTTTTGGACGGAAGGCCGGGCCCCCGACGAGCCCGACCTTCCGGGGCGCGCGACAGCCTGACGGGTTGACCGCCAAGTCGCGTGGTCTACGTCACATTCTAGTCACGTTTCCGCTGACAGTGCCTGTCGCAGCTTGCGCCGTCAATGCCGCCATTCGAGCGGTTATGCGCTGAAGCTGGGAAAGATCAGCTGGCGTAAGCCCGCAGCCGCTCCGCACGGTCCCCGTGGCGCAACTTGGCCATAACCTCGCGTTCGATCTGACGAACCCGCTCGCGGGACAGCCCGAAGCGCTTCCCGATCTGGTCCAGCGTGTGCGGCTGACCGTCGTCAAGGCCGTAGCGCAGCCGGATGACCTTCTGCTCCCGGTCCTCCAGAGTAGCCAGTACCCGACGCAGGTCATCCTGCAGCAACCCGGAGATCACCGCGGACTCGGCGTCAGCTGCCTCGGCATCCTCGATGAAGTCGCCCAGCGGGGCCTCCTCCTCGGCACCGACTGGCATGTCCAGGCTTACCGGGTCTCGCGAGTGTTCAAGCAGGTCGGCGACTTTCTCCACCGCGATACCGGATTCGTCGGCCAGCTCCTGGTGAGTGGCCTCCCGGCCCAGCCGCTGGTGCAGGTCCCGCTTGATGCGGGCCAGCTTGTTCACCTGCTCCACAAGGTGCACCGGAAGCCGGATAGTGCGTCCCTGGTCGGCCATGCCACGGGTGATGGCCTGCCGGATCCACCAGGTGGCGTAGGTCGAGAACTTGAAGCCCTTGGTGTAATCGAACTTCTCCACGGCACGGATCAGACCGAGATTCCCCTCCTGAATCAGGTCCAGCAATGGCATTCCGCGGCCGGTGTAGCGCTTGGCCAGCGACACCACCAGCCGTAGGTTCGCCTCCAGCAGGTGGTCTTTGGCCTTCTGGCCGTCATGCACCAGTCGCGTCAGGTCGGCCCGCCGGGTAGGTGACAGCCGCGGGGCGGTGTCAAGCACGTGACGGGCGAATACGCCTGCTTCGATGCGCTTGGCGAGCTCAACCTCCTGCTGGGCGCTGAGCAGCGCGGTGCGTCCGATACCGTTGAGGTACACCCGAACCAGATCGGCTGCCGGGCTCTGCGCATCCAGGTCTGCCTCGGTACCGGCGTCCCGTTCCATGGTGATCTGCGCGGCGGTCATCAGGTTCCTTCCTGCGACGGATCCTCGTGCCGGCCCCGGTGCCGGTGCGCTCCCGAGTCGGCGTGCGACGCTGTACGAGCCTGCCAGCGAGTACCCGCAGCGATGACTGGTACAACGTCGGGAGCCCGGATTCCGTTCCCGAGCCCTCACTGCCACGACGAACTAGTGCTCGGTGAAGTGCCGGATTTTTCGCACCCTCAGAGACTTCTCAGGTTGGTATCCGTTTGAGACCTTGTCGCTCGGGTTGGTAGCTCTTGAAGGGCGTCACACGTCGAGGAGGACGGTGAACGGGCCGTCGGCCACGCTGCGGACGAGCATCATCGCCCCGAACCGGCCGGTGGCCACAGTGGCGCCGTGGGCCCGCAGCCGGGTGATGACCTCCTCGATCAACAGTTGGGCCTGATCCGGCCGGGCGGCCGCGGTGAAGGAGGGTCGCCGGCCCTTGCGCGCCGTCCCGTAAAGGGTGAACTGGCTGACCACCAGCACACCGGCGTCGGTGTCGGCGACCGAGCGGTCGTCGCGCAGGATCCGCAGTTCATACAGCTTGCGGGCCATCGTCTGGGCTTGTGCCGACCCGTCGCTGTGGGTGACGCCCAGCAGTACCAGCAGGCCAGGCCGGTCCAGCTCACCGACCACTTCGTCATCGACGAGCACTGCTGCCTCAGTGACGCGGCTCACCACCGCTCTCATGACAGTTCTCGCCACGCGGAGGTCGCGGCAACAACTATGCTGAGCAGGGGAGACACGGCCATGGATCCTGCCAGAGCAACCTGGGGAGATCCACTTGCGCAGTGCCCACTCCGTCGGGACCCTCGTGCGGGGACTCTGGAGCCGAGTAGGAGGTGGTTGTACGTGACCCCGTCGGCCGAGCAGCAAGGCCAGCGCCGAATTCCAAGACGGCAGGCCGTACCGCCGAGCACATCGTCACCGAACGGTTCGGGCGCCGACCCCTTGCGCGGGATACGCCAGGATGCCGCTGACGTCGCCTCTTCGATCCAGTCGCTGCTCGGAATCGACTCCGCGATGGCTGAGCTGGACCCCGCCGGTCTGGGGCTTGCACTGAGCAGGTTTGCGATGTCGGTCGCCGGACACCCGGCATTGTCCGCCTTGCCGATGCTGGAGTACGGCATGCGCAGCACCCAAGCAGTCATGTCCGCCACATTGCGCAGCGTGGGTCTAGACCGCGAAGGGCCGGTCACACCGGGCAAGGATCCGCGGTATGCCGACCCGGCCTGGACCAGCAACGCGCTGTTCTACCTGGTGCGCCAGCAGCATGCGTTGCTGGAGGGCCTGCTGCAGGAGTTGTTGGACAGGGCCACCGATCTGGATGACACCACGCGGCGTAAGGCCGATTTCGCGCTGCGACAGATGCTCGACGCCATGGCACCCACCAACTGGCTACTGACCAATCCCGCGGCGTTGAAGAAGGCATTCGACACCGGAGGTCTCAGTCTGCTGCGAGGGGCCCGCAGTCTGGTGCGTGACGTGGCGACCAATAAGGGCATGCCCCGCCAGATCACCCCCGGTCAGTTCCGCCCCGGCCACGAGCTTGCCGCCACACTAGGCAAGGTCGTGTTCCGCAACCGGCTGATCGAGCTGATCCAGTACAAGCCGCAGACCGAGAAGGTGCACGCGGTTCCACTGCTGTTCAGCCCGCCTTGGATCAACAAGTACTACATCATGGACCTCGCTCCCGGGAAGAGCTTGGTGGAGTGGGCCGTGCAGCACGGACATACCTGTTTCATGATCAGCTACCGGAACCCGGACGAGTCCCTGGCCACGCTCACCATGAGCGATTACCTGCGGGAAGGCCCGCTGGCCGCGCTGGAGGTCGTCGAAGAGATCACCGGTACCCGGCAGACCAACGTGGCCGGGTTGTGTCTGGGTGGCACCCTGGCCATGGCCACTGCCGCCTGGCTCGCCGGCCAGGGACAACCCGATCGGATCCGGTCCCTGACGGTGATGAACACCCTGCTCGACTTCACCGTGCCCGGGCAGCTTGGAGTGTTTACCGACGAGGACAGCATTCGTCGGATGGACCGCACCCTGCAGCGCAAGGGCTACCTACCCGCAGACAGCATGGCCACCACCTTCAACCTGCTGCGGGCCAGGGACCTGGTGTGGAATTACGTGGTCAACAACTGGCTGCTGGGCGAGCAGCCGGCGCCATTCGACATTCTGAGCTGGAACTCCGACTCCACCCGGATGCCCGCAACCATGCAGACCGAGTACCTGCGGTCGTTGTACCTGGAGAACCGGCTGGCGAAAGGGGAGCTCGAGCTGGCCGGGCAGCGGCTGGACCTTGCCAAGGTCAGCCAGAACAGCTACTTCGTGTCCGCCGAAAGGGACCACATCGCGCCCTGGAGGGCGGTCTTCGAGAGTGCCCGGCTACCCGGTGGCACTGTCCGGTTCGTGCTGTCCAACTCCGGGCATATCGCCGGTGTGGTCGACCCGCCGAATCCGAAGTCCAAGCACTGGGTCGGCACGGCGGATACGCTGCCCGAGGACCCGGAGGTGTGGCGCAGGCAAGCCACTGAGGTCGCGTTGTCCTGGTGGGAGGACTGGGCGCCGTGGATCGCCCGGCGTGCCGGGCAGCAGCGGGCTGCGCCTCCCATGGGCAGTGCCATGCACCCACCGCTGGAGGACGCCCCGGGTAGTTACGTGCGCCAAACGTGACAGCCCGCATCCGCCGGTGCCGGGACAGCGGGATGATATGAGTCATGGCAAGTGCGAGTGACGACAGCGCGGTGCCCGGTCCCTGGCAGGTCCAGCTTGGTGCGCTGGGCGCGTTCATCCGCGCCCAGCGGCAGCTGGCCGACCTGTCGCTGCGCGAGATGGCAGCCCTGACCCGGATTTCCAACGCTTACCTCAGCCAGGTCGAGCGCGGCCTGCATCAGCCGTCGCTGACGGTGTTGCGGTCCATCGCGGACGCGCTCGGACTGACCACCGAGCAACTACTGGCCAAGGCAGGGTGGGCGCAAGCCGTGGCTGACGACATCCCTACCGAGCAGCCGGTCGGCACAGAGGACAGCATCCGCCGCGACCCGCTACTCACCGAGGCCCAGCGCACCGCTCTGCTCGGGGTGTACCGCAGCTTCATTGAGGGTAGGACTCGGTAGCGACGCTCAACCCCCTGGCGTGCTTGACATACTTATCATTTATGCGTACTTTGGTGATCGTATCCGATGAGCCAAGAAGGGATGACGATGACCACGCCGCAGGAGACCATGACCGACGCTGCCCGTCGCGGCCAAGACGCCATGAACAGCGTGATGCAGATGTGGGCGGACACTTTTCAGAAGTTCCTGCCGGTCTCGGACACCGGATTGCGTGGTGCGATGGAGGCCGTGGACGGAATGTACGACTTCGCCGAGCAGATACTTCTTACCCAGCGGGAGTTCACCAAGAACATGCTGGCCGCGACCACGTCGGCCGCCACCAAGGCCGCATACGCCACCCAGGATGCCGCCAAGGACGTGGAGTACGTCGCCAAGGACATGCAGGAGGGCGTCAACAGCTAGCGCGATAGGCGCTCAGCCAAGGACGTAGACGCGGTAAAAAAGAGCTGATCCTCGCCGTGTGACTTCCAGCGGCCGTTCGGGGGACTGGCTGCACAAAAGCCGCAGCGCCCTCGTCAGGGGCGCGCACTGGCTCCTACGATGATTACAGCAAGGGCGATCACCAAAACGGTGGCGCGCCGATCCGTGCAAAGGCGCTGGAGGAGCGGCAATGGCGTCCACCGGGCTGCTGAGTGGGTCTGCCGACCGGGCACAACGGCTTTGTGCCCTGCTCAAGGACGCAGGCGCTGACCCTGTTGTCATCACTGATCTTGCCGAGCTGCCGGGCCGGTTCAGTCCCGAAGGGCTCGATTTCTACATTCAGCTCCCGATCACCATCCACCCTGAGGGCGACACCGCGGTGGCGCGCGTTGGCTCGTTCCTGTCCGCTGGTCTGCTGGCCCGCTTCCGTGCAGTCGAACGAGTGCTTCCGGTGCTCAAGCACGGCGCCACCGTGGTGCTGGTATCGGGCAACGCCCCCGATGAGGGGTCACTGCCGGATGATCAGCGCTCGCGGTTGGCGCTGCTGCACCTGCTGGCGCACGCGACCAGGGCCGAGCTTGCCGCCAGGGACGTTGAGGTCAAGGTGGTCAGCAGCGGGCGCAGTGACCAGCAGATCATGCGATACGCGCTGGGTGGCGACGACGAGGAGACCACGCCGGACACTCAGGAACGGGCCGCTGCTGCCACGGCGTACCAGGACTGGCGCACCGAAGTGATGGGTCTTGTCGGTCTGGATAGCTGACTGCAACCCGGGCCGGCCTTCCTTAGCAGTAGCCTGTGAGCACCCCTACTGCTGAGGAGGTCACCGGTGAGCTTGATGTTGAGTCAGGACGCACCGGCAGACGCGTTGCTGGACCGGGACCCGCTGGCGTTGCTGCTGGCGATGCTTCTTGATCAACAGGTGCCGATGGAGCGGGCCTTCGCGGCGCCGTACGAGTTGGCCCAGCGTCTGGGCCACGATCTCGATGTTCACGAACTCGCCGATTACGAGCCGGACGCGCTGGCAGAACTGTTCGCGAAGCAGCCGGCGTTGCACCGGTACCCCAAAGCCATGGCTGGGCGCGTGCAGCACATGTGCCAGGTACTGGTTGAGCACTACGACGGCGACGCCACAGGCCTGTGGCGAGATGTCACCGACGCACACGAGCTCCTTGAGCGGCTGATGGCATTGCCGGGCTACGCGATCCAGAAGGCGCAGATCTTCGTGGCCCTTCTCGGCAAGCAACGGGGCGTGCAACCGCAGGGCTGGCGGGTGGTGGCCGGACCTTACGGCGAGGACGGCGTCTACCGGTCTGTCGCCGATGTGACCGACGCCGCTTCATTGGCCAAGGTCCGGGAGTACAAGCAGCAGATGAAGGCTTCCAAGGGAAAGAAGTAGGGACAAGGATCAAGGCTGGAGGTGGTGGCGTGCGCGAACCGCACGGGCATGTCCACCGGTCGGATGATGCCCCGGTGCTCATCACGGCGGCGGAACCGTCCTACGCCGAGCAGTACGCAACGCGGCGGCGCAAGTACGCGATCTTGATGTCGGCTCGCATTCCCTGCCTGGTTCTGGCGGGTGTGTTCTACCAAACCTGGTGGCTTGCGCTGACCTTCGTGCTGCTTTCCGTGCCGCTGCCCTGGATGGCAGTGCTGATCGCCAACGATCGCGCTCCGCGCAAGGCCGAGAAGGTCAACAGGCTACGACATGCCCCGCCAGGGCGAGAGTTGGAGAGCCGGGACCACACCATCATCGAAGGATGAACCGCTGAGCAGCCATATGGATGCTTGTCGCTGCTTGCGCGCAGCTACCAGTTGCCACATGGATGCTTATCGCTGCGCGAGCCTGGAGGTGTGAGTATGGGTACCCAGACACTGCCTGATGTTGACACTCGTCCTGAGGGCACCGAAACCACCAGCGACGACACGCCCAAGATGTTCCACTACGTGCGAAAGGCCAAGATCGCCGAAAGTGCCGTGATGGGCACACACGTAGTGGCGCTGTGCGGTGAGGTGTTCCCAGTGACCCGCTCGGCCAAGCCCGGTTCTCCGGTATGCCCGGCGTGCAAGGAGATCTACGAATCCCTGCCCAAGGGTGACGCGGGCTGATCCTGGGAACTTAGCCTGCGGTCCGGTTACCGGACCGCGCTGTCGCTGGATCGATCTCGGCCAAGGCACGTTTCGCCTCCTGCGCCACATCAGCCTCGGCGAGCACGTCATAGCGTTGCGCCCGGACGGTGGACACCGACGAGAAATCGCGACGACCTCCGGACAGAGCATGCCCGATCAGACCGAGCACCATGCCGATCACGCCGCCGATCACTACGCCCCAGATCGCCAGCACGATTGCCCCCACCAGGGGCTGCACCACGGTGAACAGACCCAGCAACCACCCGAGGGCTGCCCCGACGACCGCGCCGGTGACCAAGCCCTGGGCAGCGGCCTTGCCATAACCCTTCCGGCCGGTGACCTGTTCGAACGACTGTAAACCAGCCCCCACAATCGCCAGGCGCTCGACCGGAAATCGCCGGTCGGACAGAGCGTCGACGGCATACTGCGCCCCCTCATAGTCCGGGTAGGACGCGACCACCTCCCTGGTGCTACTCACGCCAAGGTTCTCCCTTCTACTCCCGTAGAACCCTCCGCCGACATACCCGTGCTGAGAACTCATCAAACGGCCAGCCACTGTCTGTGCGGTTTTCGTACGCGCATCGTGGTAACTATCAGATCAACGGACTTCAGGGGGCATGTTGGGTTACCACCGCATCCGACCGCGATCATTGAGTCGCGATATCGTCGTCCGCGATGCGGCGTTGAGGTTCGACCGACCCGTCGCGGGGGACACCGTGTACCAGCCCGGTGATGAGGCTGCACTGCAACTCACCATTGTCAACGAGGGCGACCGGCCCGACCGGCTGTCCGCGTCACGAGTCCCATCGCCCGCCTCGGCGTCATCATCGGAGACGCCAGGATGGCCGGCCACCAGGTCCTCACTGCCGGCTACCAGGGTCCCCTCGCGTCGGCCACGCTGCCCGGTACCGATGCGGTCCAGATCCTGCTCGGGGGCCTGCGCTGCCCGGTCCGCGCCGGGCTGCGCTACCCCGTGGTGTTCCACTTCGAGCAGGCTGGCGAACTGCGTCTTGACCTGCCCGTGGAGACCCCCCACGCCGCGGTTTCCGCCCGCCCAACCGCCCCCGTAACGCAGTACTCAGTCCGTCCAGACTTGGCGGGGACCGTCCTCGGCGGGTGGGCGGGTGGCCTCCCAGACCCGGCGCCAGGCCGCGATCTCCTGCCCGCCAACCCGCGGGTATGCCGCGCGGGTGGGCAGGACGCTGCGCGAAGTGGTAGGTACTGCCAGCGAATCGTCGGCTGCGGCCCGCAGCGCGCGGTACCAGCCGAGGTCATCCTCGGCCCAGAGGGTGGCCACAGCGCGCGCCAGCCTGGTGCGGAATTCGGGCGCGCTCTCGTCGGTCCGGATGTGTAGCGGTCGTCCTATCCGGACGGTGACCCGGGGTCTGCCGGGGCGCGGCCAGCGCCGTCCGCGAGGCATAGCGGCGAATGTGCCGCGCAGTGCGATCGGAACCGCAGGCACCCCCTTCATCGCGCACAGTTGAGCGGCTCCCAGCTTGAACCCGGTGAGCCAGCCATCCACTGTGCGGCTGCCCTCTGGGTACAGCAGCAGGCTCCAGCCGTTGTCGACCAGCTCGGCGGCCAGGCTACGGCTGCGTCGCGATCCCCGGCGTTCCACCGGAAAGGCGTTGAACATCAGCGTGGTGGCTGCGGCAAGGGCGTGCAGATCGAAGAAGTAGTCAGCGGCCGCCCCGACCGCGAGCTTCTTGGTGATCCGCAGTGGCAGCGACCCCAAGATCAACGGGGTATCCAGATGGCTGGAGTGGTTGGCGACGAAGATCGCCGGTCCGCGGACGCTTTCCAGGTATTCCTGGCCGTGCACCACCGGCCTGGTCTGGCTCCAGGTCACTGGCTTGAGCACGCCCTGCTGCAGGGCAGTACGAAGCATCCCGGCCGCAGCGGTTCGAGCCCACGCAGTGGGGAACTCGTCGCCGCTGTCGGGCAGTTCCCACTGCTGCGCCGACCGGGGCACCCTGGCCCGGCCCCGCCAGTCGCGGCCGTGCCGCAACAGCCGCAGCTCCTCTCGCAGACCAGTCATCGCACGTCTGCCAGCACCAGCGGCGGGGCGTGCAAGTAGCTGATCTGCGGGTTCAGGCCTACGGTGTCTCGGGCCAGCTCCAGCGCGTCGGCCAGGCTGGTCGCCGCGCGAAAGCCCAGCCGCGCGGTGGTCGACCGGTCGCCCCCGACGAAGATCACGTCGTTGAGGTGTTGCATGGCGTGTGCGCCCCAGTACCACATGTAGAATGGATGCACGCCGTGGTAGGCGTAGCTGGTCCGGTACAGGTGGATGTACCAAGGGTCGGTGGCGAACTGCTTTTCGTATTTGGTTTCCAGCATCACCGGGTCGGTGGTTTCGGCCAGTAGCTCATAGAAATCGATGTAGCTCGGGTGATGCACCGGATGGAAGTCCGGTGGCATCGGATGGTAAAAGATCGCTACGCCGCCTTGGCGCACGATCGGTTTGTGCCGGTAGAGGTTGAAGAAGTAGCCGAGTCCCAGCGACATCACCAGGATCGGGTTCATGATCGAGTTGACGTTGTAGGGACAGATGTAGGGCAAGCCGAAGATCGCCACGTCAGCCTGCCCTTGCACCTCGGTGAGCTGCTGGCGGTGCACCGCTGCCAACGTGCGCGGGTGCACCTGGCTCGGTGTGCCGGCGTGCACCCCGGTGACGCCATACGGCGCTTCGGTTGCCTGCCAGATCCGTCGCCGCAGTTTGGTGGGGGCCAGCTCATTGCTCCGCTTCACCGCGAGGTAGCTGGCTTGATCGGTGAGGTTCCACTCCCACTCGCGACGGGTGAGGAAGCGCAGCGCGGCGGGGAACGGCTCATTGTTCAGCGTTGTCTCAATGGTGAATACGGGCACGTGCCCGCCGATGACGTCGGCCATCCGGTCATAGGAGTGGTGCATCGCCGAGTTGGGCGGATCGTTGAACGAGCGCGAGTGCCGCAGCGTGTGCACATTGTGGTGGTGGCGCAGGCTGGCGTAGCTGGCCAGCCCGACCGCCACCGACTTCGTGCCGCCGCTCATTGCGGTGAGCGTGATGTTGACGTAGACGATCAGGTCACTCTCCGCGGCCCGGCGGTTGATCTCCACGTCCTCGCCGTGCGGTGTCGTGCCCAGGTGCGCCAGGTCATCGGGATCCTCGGCGTCGTGGTTGCGCAGGTGATCGGGGTGAAAGGCACGGAAGACCCGCTCGCCCACGATGCGCTGCAACTCCGCCGGAGTCATCCGCCGATGCAGCGAATTGGCGGCGATGAGTTCGACGTCGTCCACACCGGCGGCAGCGGCCATTTCCAGGACTTGCTCGATCACTCGCTGGCGGACATCCGGTGTCCGCATCGGCGGCAGCGGTAGCGACAGGTCGTCGAACACGATGGTCAGACGCATCCCTGGGCGCAGCAACTCGGGCAGCGGGTCGCTGCCGTGCGGGTGTGTCAAGGCGTGACGGATCGTGCCTTCGAGGTCGACGATGCCAGGCAGCGATTCCGGCGGGTAGATCACGCGGCTGCCCAGCGGCAGGCGCTCCAGCCGGAATCCCTCACCCTCGTGCATCAGCAGCGGGGGAGTCCGCTCATCGACGTCGAGCACGAAACCTGGTCTGCCCACATTCTCACCTGCTCCTGTCCGCGGCGTTGCGCTTAACCTCAGCTGTGCGCAAAGACGACCTTGACCGTGCCCAGCCGGCCGGCCGCGGCGGCGTGATCGAGCGCGTCACGCCAGCGTTCCAGCGGGTACTTGGTATCAACGTAACCGTCCAGTGGTGCCGATCCCGCCAGCGCGATAGCTTCGGGGAAATCCCCCCCGTCGGGCTCGTCGCCTACTGCCGAGGCGTAGGCCCCGACCAGGTGCAGCTCGCGGTACCACAGTGGGGTGAGGTCCACCCCACCTGAGGGCATTCCCGATGCGATCACCGTGCCCCCGGCACGCAGCGACCGCAACGCCGTGTCCAGTCCCGCCGCTGCTCCAGTGCACTCGAAGGCCACGTCTATGCCACCGAGCAGGTAAGCCGCCCCGGATTCGGGCTCGACCAGCAGTGCCCCGGTGCTGCGGCGCAGGGCCCTGGCTGTGCTGTCGGAGTCGACGATGTGGGTAGCCCCCAGCGCCAGCGCCCGGTCGGCCTGGTGGCGGTGCTTGGCGATGACATGCACCTCACCAGCTGCCGTGAGTTTGCGCAGTGCGAGCAAGGTGAGTAGGCCTACGGTGCCCGCACCGACCACGAGCACCGATGCACCGGGGTTGATCGGTACCCGGCGCACCGCGTGTACCGCACACGCTAAGGGTTCCACCAACACCGCGATCTCGTCGGGCAGCGCTTCGGGCACCGGATGCAGTTGGCTGGCGTGCGCGAGCATGCGGTGGCTCCAGCCTCCGCCGGTGTCGGCGCAGAAACCGGTCTGCAGCCCGGCAGACAGCCTTCCGGTGGTGATGTGGTCACAGCGGCTGGTCTGCCCTGCGATGCAGGCCGGGCAGGCCGGTACCTCGCGCGCCGCGCACCGCAGCACCGGGTCGATCACCACCCGGCTGCCTCGTGGTAGGCCGGGCAACTCGTCGAGGGTGCGCCCGACCACCTCGTGGCCGGGAACGAAAGGCATTGACGTCAACGGCCCGAGGTAGGGCGAGGACCGGCCGGTGAGCAGGCCGAGATCGGATCCGCAGATCCCGGACAGCACCGGTTCCACCCGGCTCCAGGACGCGCCGGGTGGAACCGGGTCGACCTGCTCGACCAGACGCAGTGGCGCCATGTTGGCAGCGACTGCACCCGCGAGCCGACTTCCGGCGCGGGTGCTGCTGATCGCGCGGGCGGCGAAGTAGCGACCAGCCGAGCGGTGATACTGCAGGGTCAAGTTCACCGATGCGCTCCCCTGGTGCGGGCACCGGCTGTGGTATCAGCCCTGGTCACGTCGAGCATCACCTCGAGGAGCCCGCCGGTGTGGGCTCCCCAGCGGTGCACCACCCAACGCTGGCGCCGGGCGTGCCGGAACAGGTGGGCATCGGGGTTGACCGCATGCGGATGACCGACGGCCTCCAACAGCGGGCGGTCGGAGTAGCTGTCGGCGTAGGCGTAAGAGCGGTCCAGCTGTAGCCCGTGGCGTTGGGCGTACTGCTGCAGCCACGCTGCACGCGCTTCGTCGACCATGGGCGGCGTCTCCAGGAATCCGGTCAGCATGCCGTCTGTGGCGTGCATCCGGCTGGCCACCACCTCATCGAACAGCACCGACAGTGGTTCCACATGCACGTCTACTGCGCCGGTGATCAGAACGGTTCGATGCCCGGCCTCGCGGTGGCGGCGGATCTGCCGGGTGGCCTCGGGCATCACCCGGTGTAGCAGCGCGTCGCCGAGCACCTCGTTCGCCAGTGCTCTCAGCTCGTCGGCCCGCACACCGGCGTAGCGGCGCAGAAAGGCGCGCAACAGCTCACCGCGGTCCCGGCGCTCCGCATAGAGATAGCCCGGCGCGCAGCGAGCCAGATCGGCGAGCTCACCCAGCCATCTGGACCGGGGGAGCGTGGCGAGCCGGGCCCACAGGTAGGACTCGACGACATTGGAGGCCACGATGGTGCCCTCTAAGTCGAACACCGCGACCACGTCGGTGCGCTCGGGTAGCGGCAGGGACTGACTCCCAGCGCGTCCGCCGGCGGTCGGGACCGCCCGCCGCTGCCCGGCCCGGCGCACCGTGGCGGTGATGGACGGGCAGTGCACGTCCTGCAGGTAGCTCCGCCAATCGATGGCAGTGGGATCGAAGCCGTGTTCGGTCCCTCGCTGGGTCGGCAGGCTGGCGTGCAACTCCCGCAGCCGGCGGTCATCGTAGATCACCTCCGCGCGGGCGTAGACACCGTAGAGGTCGGCGTATTCGCGCAGTTGCACCAGATCCTGTTGGTGACGCCCCAGGTTGGTCAGCCAGTCGTGGGACCGCTTCGATGGCGGCAGCGCCAGCAGCACCCGCTCCGCGAGCGCAGCGGCTCGCTCCCCGGCGCGCAGCATCAATTCCACCTGCTGGCTGCCCGGAAACCGCCAGCTCGGTGGATCGACATGACCGCGGTCAGCAACGGGAATCGGGTTGTTGTCGAAGTACTCCCGGCACAGCATGTACATGTTCTGAAAGGTCAGCGGGTTGCTTGCCCCGGAGCTGACGTGCAGGTACGCCGGCGCGGTGACAGGCGACCGCGCTGCTGCTGCAAGGATGGCGTTGACCACCAGGTCGACGGGGATGACGTCGAGCACGGAGTCGGGCAACCCAGGAAACTCTCGGAGCACTCCGCGTCCGAAGGCGATGATGAGCGGGTCGGCCATCTTGAAGCCGTCGATCCACCCCGGGTACGGGTGGCGCAGCGCACTCTCCACGATGGCGGGACGCACCACTGACAGCGGCCTACCTGCCTGCGCCCACAGCTGCTCGGCAACTCGCTCGCCCAACGCCTTGGTCAGGGTGTACACGTCCGGCCAACCCAGACTCCGCGCCCGGGTACGGCCGTAGTCCACCAGACGCCGGGTGACCCATTCAGTGCGAAGCCGTTCGGCGTCGGTAGCGGTGGACTGCGGACCGGCCTTGGCGTGCTGTTCGGCCGCCTGTGCCAGCGCCCGCTGGAGCACCTCCGGACGCCGGGAGTCCCGCTCTGCCTCAGCCCGGGCCGCCAACGCCATCTCCAGCTCAAGGCGCCAGTCCACTGCATGATCCAGCGCCGCCTCGACGACTAGCCCCTTACGGGTACCTGCGACGTAGGCGGTGGACACGTGCACCACGTGCGGGGAACTACCAACCGCAGCCAGCCCCTCATAGAGGGCTGCCACGCCCGCGACGTTGGAGCGGAACGCCTCGTCGACTGGTGGGTCGAAGGACACCGCGGACGCACCGTGGATCACGATGTCGAGATCAGTGGGCAGGGTGATCGAGTCCAGGTCGCCCTCGATGACGGTGACCCGGTCGCGCACCACGCCGGCCAGCCCGTCCTCGCCGAGGAGCTCACCCAACGAGCGGAACACGTTCTTACGCAGCAGCGCGGTGAGCCGGTCAGCCGCGCTGCGCCCGGCACGCGGCCGGATCAGCACCGAGACTCGAGTATCCGGGTAACTGGACAGCAGCCGCTCCAACGTCGCCTGCCCCAGAAACCCGGTGGCTCCGGTGAGCAGCACGTGCAAGCCGGCGAGCTCGTCGTCGGCACTCATGGCTCGACCCTGACGGTCGTGATGGCTCGACCCTGCAAGCAGGCCTCGCGCAGATCCCGCGTGATCATGTGGTCCTTCCCGGGCTGCCCCGAGCAGCGTCAGGACTGATTATCTCGGGGTGCGACGGCATCCGCTGGATGGGCGCGGTGGTAGGCGGACAGCGCAGCTTCATATACCCGACGCACCGGCCAGCCGAGTTCTTTCGCGACCCGCTCGGTGTCGGCGAGCTCAGGTTTGGCGGTCCGCTGCCCTCCTGGTCCGGCGGCGACCTTGATGATGATCTCCTGCTCCGCGCCGGATGGACCCACCGGCACTCCGACGGTAACCCGGGGAAGCGTGCTGCGTTGCCAGGATGCCCACCGTACGCCCAGTGTGGTGCTGTGCCGGAACAGCGCGTCCACCACTGCGGGACGCGCAGCTTCGGTGCACAGCGCAGTGAGCACCTGCCCAGGCCTGCCGTGCCGACCGACTGTTGCGGTGGTCCAGCAGTCCCACGCACCGGCCGCCCGAACAGCGGTCAACACCCCTGGCCACAATTCCGGGTTGAGGTCATCAACGGTGGTCTCCACCACGGTGACCGCCTCGGTGGGGCTCGGGCCGGTGAGCTGCCCGACCGGGCTGCCGATCACTAGCCGGGTGATGTTGGGTCGTTGCGCGGTGTCCCGGTGCCCCGCGCCGTAGCCGACCACGTCGACCGTCATCGGCGGTAGCAGGCCAGGCGTGGCCAGCGTCGCGGTCAGGGCCGCCCCGGTGGGCGTCGTGCGTTCCCCGGCCAGGTCTCCGCCAGTCAGGCACATGCCGCGGTCGGCGACGATCTGCAGCACGGCGGGTGCCGGGACCGGGATTGTCCCGTGCGCGGTGTGCGCCGTACCGCTGCCGGCGGCCAGTGGTGAGCAGATCACCACTGCGTCGTCGGCGAGCAAGCCCAGATGCTCGGCCGCGGCCGCAGTACCGACCACGTCGGCCAGCGCGTCGGCCGCGCCTACCTCATGGAAGTGCACCTGTTCGGCCGGGATGCCGTGCACTTCGGCTTCGGCATCGGCAAGCAGCCGGAAGGCGCTGGTGGCCACCCGGGCAGCAGCGGGGTCCAAGTGCGCCGCATCGATGATGGCCAGTACATCGGGCAGACTTCGGATGGGCGCGGGACCGGGTGGTGTCGTGACTACCGCGAGGGAACATCGCAGCCCGCAGCGCCGGGTCCGCTCGACGTGAACGTCCACATCCGACACACCCAGGGATAGCACCGCAGCGCGCACCGCAGCAAGGTCGGCACCGGCGTCGAGCAGCGCGCCGAGCAGCATGTCGCCTGCCACGCCCGCGGTGCAGTCCAGGTACGCGGCTCGTGGTTCAGCCACCGTGCACTCGCGCGACGATCTTGACGGCGTGTGCGGCCGCGCCGAACCCGTTGTCGATGTTGACCACCGACAGCCCAGGGGCGCAGGAGGCCAGCATCGCCGCCGCGGCGACGTGCCCACCTGCGCTCACCCCGTAGCCGACGCTGGTGGGTACGGCGACTACCGGCGCCCGGATCAACCCGGCGACCACCCCGGGCAGCGTACCCTCCATGCCGGCGATGGCGATCACGCAGTCGGCTGCGGACAGCTCGTCGAGCTGGGCGAGCAATCGGTGCAGCCCGGCTACCCCAACGTCGGTGATCAATCTGTGCCTGACGCCGAGCGCCTGGAGGGTGCTGACTGCCTCCCGAGCGACCGGCAGGTCCGAGGTGCCGCCGGTGAGCACTGCGACCAGGCCACGGGGTGGTGGCAACGCACCGACAATGACCGTGCGTCCGACCGGATCGACCACCACGGGCTCGCCGGGAAATCGAGCGGGCACCCGCTGCAGCACCCCGGCGGGACATCGGGTGGCCAGAGCGGGGAACCCGGGGTCGCCTCGTCGCTGCGCGGCGAGCAGCTGCAACGTCTGCTCCTCGGTCTTACTTTGCGCGAAGACAACTTCCGGCACGGCGGTGCGACGCCTGCGGTCGAGGTCCAGGCGCGCGGTACCGTCGACCTCGCCGATCCGGTCACCGGTCACCGGCCGGCTTGGCTGGCTTTGCGCTGCTTCAGGCACTGGGGTGACCATGAAGCCGACTATCTCATGTAGTTGCCCGACCGCCCGACCATATGAGGATCGTCGACCATGCACCCTGCCGAATCCTTACGTCGGCCACCGGCCGCCGCGACGGCATTGCTCGATTGGCTGGGGCAGCTGGACCGGCTGGTAGTTGCGTTCTCCGGTGGCGTCGATTCCGCCGTGGTGCTCGCTGCGGCCGTCCGGGCGCTGGGCCCCGACACAGTGCTGGCCGCCATTGCTGACTCGCCCAGCCTGGCGCGCGCCGAGATGGCGACCGCCCGGCGCGTCGCCGGCGAGATTGGTGCGGAACTGGTGGCGCTGCGCACCGATGAGGTCGCCGACCCTGGCTATCGGGCCAATGCCGGTGATCGCTGCTACTTCTGCAAGCACACGGTGCTCGCTGCAGTGCGCGATCTGGCGCAGCGGCGCGGGTTTGCCCACGTCGCTACCGGCACCCATCTTGATGACCGGCGGGCGTCGCACCGCCCCGGCCTGCGGGCGGCCGCGGAGCTCGGCGTGCACGAGCCGCTCGCCGAGGTGGGCGCCACCAAGCACGTGGTGCGCCTGCTGGCGGAGTACTGGAACCTGACGGTACGGGACAAGCCGAGCACCCCGTGCCTGGCTTCCCGGATCGCGGTGGGAGTGCCGGTGACCGTCGACTTGCTCGGATTGGTGGAGCGAGCCGAGTTGGCCGCGAGCAGCTACCTCGCGGAGCATCGGGTGCCGGTTCGCGACCTGCGGGTGCGGCTGCTGGGCGAGACCGGTTTCCGGATCGAGCTTGACCAGGCCGCCCTCGAGAAGATCTCCGGGCCGGCACGGGCAGCACTGCTGATGCGGGTCGCGCAGGCGGGTGCCGGCAGCGACGGTGACCTGGTGCGCTACCACTCGGGTTCGCTTAGCGGCTGAGCGAAGACCAGCGCAGCAGCAACCCTGCCTGTTGATCTGGTACCTCGCTCAGCGTGCGGACTCCGAGTGGGGAGGTTCGGCGGCGTGGGTGTCGCTGGGCTCGGCCCCATTGCGGGAAAGTTTCACGGTATGGGTGGTGTCGGCGGGTGACAGCACGTCGGGTGAGATCGTCTTGGCGGTGGCTGTGGCGCGGCGGTCACGCTGATTGGCGCCGTTGCTGCCCGGATCCCTGTCCCAGGCGCTGTCTGTGCGAGCGCGTGCCGCGAGGCGGGCCATCTCCCGGCGCCGCGCGCGCCGGCGATCCCGTCGGGTCGGGTGGGCGGGCCATAGCTCCTCGATCGCGCTGTTGAACTCGGCGCCGATCACGATCGCCATCGCGATGAAAAACGAGAACAGCAGGTAGGCGATCGGGGCGGCGAGGGCCCCATAGGTGTACCCGGTGACGGCCACCGACGCGATGTAGAGCCGCAACCCGGTGCTGGTCACCAGGAACACTGCCATCGCCAGGAGGGCGCCGGGCAGCCCGCGGTGCCACGGCAGCTTGCGGGGTAGCACCACCTTGTACAGCGTGGCCAGGCCGAGCATCAGCAGGACGCCAAGACCTGGGTAATAGAAGGTGCCGACCAGCCGGGCCAGCGTCGGTCGAACCGACTCGGGGAACAGCGCGGTAATCAGGTCCGGGCCCAACGCCGTCAACGGCAGCACGAGTACAGAACCGATCAGAGCGACTATGTAAAGCAGCAGGGCGAAGATGCGCTGCCACACCGGGTGGCGCACCGTGCACTGGTTGTAAGCGGCGGTGATCGAGTCCACCAGCGACGCCAGCGCCGACGAGCCGGCCCACAAGGCCAGCACGAACCCGACCGAGACGATGGAGCTGCGCCCTTGGGTGAGGATGTCGCTCACCGTCGGCCGGATGATCTGGTCCACCACCTCGGTGCTGAACACCGTGCTGGCCAACCGCACGATCTCCCGCTGCGCTGCCTCGACGGTGGCCGGACCGAACCAGCTCGTGACGAATCCGAGGCTACCCAGCAACCCCAGCAACAGCGGCGGCAGCGACAGGGTCATCCAGAATGCCGCCTGAGCAGACATCGCGACGAAGCTGTCGTCCCACGCCTTGACGGCGGTCCGGGCGATCAGCCGCAGCGGACCGCGCCGCGCCGGCGGCTCGGTGGCAGTGGAGTCGGCGGAGGCGTTCATGTCGGCTCCTAGGATGGCCCATTCGTTGGATTGTGCGCAGCGTGACCCACCGCGCGGTAGCGTGCGCGCTCGGCTGTGAACCCATCGAGGCTGTGAACCCATCGAGCAGAGGAGTGCGTCGCCCGCTGTGTCCCGCCCCGTCGAGACCGCCGCCGTTGCCCACTCCTCGAGCCGGCCGCTGCGCGCCTGGCAGCGCCGAGCGCTGGCCCGCTACCTTGCTACGTCGCCGCGCGACTTCCTCGCGGTCGCTACGCCGGGAGCCGGCAAGACGGCCTTCGCGTTGCGGGTAGCAGCCGAACTGCTGGCCGATCGGACCGTGCAGGCGCTCACCGTGGTCACCCCCACCGAGCATCTGAAGCACCAGTGGGCAGCGGCGGCCGCCGAGCTGGGCCTGGCGCTGGATCCGGAATTCCGCAACACCGTGGGCGCCACGTCACGTGACTACCACGGTGCCGCGGTCACTTACGCCCAGGTCGCCGCACACCCGACCCTGCACCGGGTGCGCACCGAAGGGCGCCGCACGCTGGTAGTGCTCGATGAGATCCACCATGCCGGGGACGCCAAAAGCTGGGGTGATGCGGTACGGGAGGCATTCACCCCGGCGGTGCGCCGGCTGGCACTGACCGGCACGCCGTTTCGCAGCGACGACACCCCGATCCCGTTCGTCAGCTACGAACCGGATGCCGATGGCGCATTGCGTTCCGCTGCCGACCATTCCTACGGCTACCCTGAGGCACTGGCTGATGGTGTGGTGCGACCGGTGGTGTTTCTGGCTTACTCCGGTGAGGCTCGCTGGCGGACCAGCGCGGGGGAGGAGTATTCGGCGCGTTTGGGGGAGCCGCTCACGGCCGAGCACACCGCCCGTGCCTGGCGCACCGCGTTGGATGCGGCGGGCGAATGGATTCCCGCCGTGCTTACTGCCGCGGACACCCGGTTGGCTCAGCTACGCGCCGGTGCGCTGCCTGATGCGGCTGGTCTGGTGATTGCCACTGATCACACCGCGGCGAGAGCTTACGCGAGGATCCTGCGGGACATCACCGGACGGGAGCCGGTGCTGGTGCTGTCCGACGACCCGTCGGCCTCCGGCCGGATAGCCGAGTTCGGCGCCTCCGATCAGCGCTGGCTGGTCGCGGTCCGGATGGTGTCCGAGGGTGTCGATGTGCCGCGGCTCGCGGTCGGGGTGTACGCCACCTCGGCGGCCACCCCGTTGTACTTCGCTCAGGCAGTGGGCCGGTTCGTTCGTTCCCGGCGGCCAGGGGAGACCGCCACGGTCTTCTTGCCCAGCGTGCCGGTGCTGCTGGGACTGGCCAGCGAGCTGGAGAAGCAACGCGACCATGTACTTGGGGCGCCGCACCGGGCCGAGGAGGGCTGGGACGACGCTGCGCTCGCACAGGCCAACGCGCAGCGCGACGAGCGCGGCGAGCAGGAACGGGCGTTCACCGCGCTGGGCGCCAACGCCGAATTGGATCAGGTGATCTACGACGGCTCCTCTTTCGGTACGGCCGCCTTTGCCACCACCGACGACGAGCAGGACTATCTTGGGTTGCCAGGCCTGCTAGAGCCCGATCAGATGCGGGCGCTGCTGCGGCGTCGCCAGGAACAGCAGCTGACCCGGGTGACCGAGCGCTCGCCGTCAGCCCCGGCCCAGCCGCCGACGGTGCGAGAACGCCTGGGCGAGCTGCGCCGCGAGCTCAACACCCTGGTTGCGCTGGCCCACCATCGCACCGGCCGGCCGCACGGAGCGATTCACCAAGAGGTCCGCATCGCCTGCGGCGGCCCGCCCACCGCCATGGCCACCGCCGTTCAGCTCCAAGAGCGCATTGCTTACCTGCGCGCGCGCCAATGAGCCGACATGACACATATTGGCGTAAGCGCGGGTCTGATAGCGCCGATATGTCTCCATCTCGAGTCGGTCATAGTGGGTGTTGTGGTGTTCGACGTGGCGGCGGTGCGGGCGCAGTACCCGGCGCTGGGTGACGGGCGGGCCTGGCTGGATGGGGCGGCCGGCACCCAGGTGCCACAGCTGGTGATCGATGCGGTGGCGCAGACCTACCGTACCGGCGTATCGAACCAAGGTGCGCCGTTCGAGGCCAGTTCGCGTGGCACCGAGATTGTGGCGCAGGCGCGCCGCGCGGTGGCCGATCTGGTCGGCGCAGCCGATTCCCGTGGGGTGGTGTTCGGCCCGACGATGACCGCGTTGACCTACCGCTTCGCTGCCGCCTTGCAGGCCACCTGGCGGGAAGGCGACGAAATCGTGGTCACCCAGCTCGATCACGATGCGAATGTCCGCCCATGGGTTCAGGCGGCTCGCCGAGCCGGCGTCACCGTGCGGACCGCAGCTGTGGACTCGCAGACCGCCGAGCTACCGGTCGAGGGGATGCGCGCGCTGTTCGGTGAGCGGACCAGGCTGGTGGCGCTGACCGCCGCATCCAACCTGGTCGGCACCTGTCCGGATGTGGCAGCGATCACCTCCGCCGCGCGTGAGGTCGGCGCGATCAGCTTCGTGGACGGGGTGCATCACACCCCCCATTCACACGTCGACCTGGCGGCGCTGGGGGCCGACCTCTACGCCACCAGTGCCTACAAATGGGCGGGTCCGCACATGGCAGCTGTCGTCGCCGCCGATCCGGAACTGCTGCACGGCTTGCACCCGGACCGGCTGTTGCCGTCCCCGGACACCGTGCCGGAACGCTTCGAACTGGGAACGAATCCGTTTGCCTCGCTGGCCGGAGTGGTTGCCGCGGTGACGCACCTGGCCGGTCTGGACGCCGCGGCCGAGGGTACCCGACGCGAGCGGCTGGCGACCTCCCGTCGGGCCGCCGGAGTGCACGAGGACGCGCTTGGCAACCGGATGCTGACGGGTTTGGCCGCGATCCCAGGCGTGACTCTCTACGGGCCTCGCAGCCAGCGCACGCCGACGGCGTACTTCCGGATGGAGGGCAGTACCCCGGCCGACGTCGCCGAGGCCCTGTCGGCACGGGGGATTAACTGCTGGTATGGATTCGCCTACGCCTGGGAGTTGGCTGAAGCGTTGGGACTGCGTGACAGCGGCGGCGGGATACGGACCAGTGTCAACTTCTACAGCACCGACACCGAGGTGGATCGGCTACTCAACGCTGTCACGGAACTCGCCGCCGGCCGGTGAAGACTGATCCGGGGCGGTACCCGTTGAGGTGCCGCCCCGGTCGTTGGTCTGGGTTGCTTGTCGCCGATGTCAGACCTCGTCGGCCTGGATGTCCGCTGCGAGCTCCTTGAGCTTGGGAGAGTGCTTACGGGCGTGGTGGCTGCAGAACAGCAATTCTCCACCGGAGGGCAGCACTGCCCGGACGCGCGCGGCAGCGCCGCACCTGTCGCAACGATCGGAAGCGGTCAATTCGGGGCGGGCAAGCGTGCTGGTCATGGCTTCTCCCTCCGTCCGGTCCAGTCTATGTGACCAGACCGGGTAGAACCGGCTGCGGTACTCGTACTGCAGGCACTAGCTGGCGGGATTGACTCGTCAACTCTGACATCGGATCTCAGGGCTCCACTGTTCCAGACGAACGCCGGCCACGATCTGTTCCCGCGCCCATGGCGACGACCGTCACGTTCCAGCTAGTACCGCACACTCTCGACCGACGCAAGGGTTCGCGGTGGTAGTCGCTGATCGCTGCGGTACCGCGCTAGCCTGTCGCCACCGGTGGTCGAGGCGCTAACGGGCGGAGGATGGCATGGCCGAAGCCGGGGCACTGGCCTTGGACCTGACCGCTCATGGCGTCGTCGGGCTGACCATCACGTGGGCGGACAACAACGGGATCCCGCGCTCGCGGACAGTGCCGGTCGATTCACTGCCCCAGGTAGCCCAGCAGGGAGTGGGGATCACCGCGCTGTTCGCGGTATTCGACACCCACGATGTGATCACCTTCGGCCACGAAGGCCTGTCCAACCCGTCTGGTGATGTTCGGTTGGTACCGGAGCTGGGTGGGCTCACTCAACTTGCCGGGCAGCCCGAGCTGGCGTGGGCGCCGGGACGGCAGGTAGCGGCGGACGGTTCGCGTTGGCCTTATGACCAGCGTGGAGTGCTTGAAGCTCAGGTCCAGGCCGCTGCCGCCGAGGGACTGGAGATCAAGGCCGGCTACGAGTTGGAGTTCGTGCTCGTCCAGACCGGCGACTGCGGTACGTGTGATACGGAGCTTCGGCTCGCGCACCAGGGTCCGGCGTACAGCCCGCACGCCCTGCTGGCAGTGCACGAGTTCGTGGCGGCTGTCCTGGCCGACCTGACTGCAAACGGTGTGCCGGTCAACCAGTTGCACGCTGAGTATGGGGCGGCTCAACTGGAGCTCAGCATCGTCGCATCCGATCCGGTCACCGCTGCTGACCGGCAGCTGCTGGCCCGCCAGACCATCCATGCCGCGGCGAGGGCGCACGGCCTGCGGGCCTGTTTCGCACCGTTGTTCACGGCCGCGGGGATAGGCAATGGCTGGCACCTGCACTCCTCGGTCTGGCGTGACGGGCGCAACCTGTTGGCCGGTAACGCCGGTGCTCCCGAGCGGCCTGGCCCGGACGGCGCTGGTTGGCTGGGCGGGCTACTTCGAGACCTGCCCGCGCTAGCCGCCATCACCGCACCGAGCGTGCCATCGCTGAGCCGGTTGCGCCCTGGCTACTTCGCGGGTGCTTACCGGTTCTGGGGAGTGGAGAACCGGGAGGCGCCGTTGCGCTACGTCCCCGGCTCCGAGCTGCTCGGCGCCGACCACGCCAACGTCGAACTCAAGGTTTCGGATGCCTCGGCCAATCCGTACCTGGCGCTGGCCGCGGTGATCGCTACCGGCGTGGCGGGGTTGCGCGATGGCGCCGACCCCGGGGAGCCGATCCAGACCGACCCGGGCGGATGGAGCGAGGCGGATCGCGCGGCCCGGGGTATAACGCACCTACCGGTCACGCCCGCCGAGCAGGAGGCCGCACTCACCGGCTGCCAACGGCTTACCGGGGTGCTCGGTGAGCAATTGCTCGGTGCGTTTCTCGCAGTGCGCCGATCTGACGCGGCCTGGGCGGCCGACCGGTCGCTCGACGACGTCGTGGCCGCGCATCGGTGGCGCTACTGAGCAGTGGCGCTACTGAGCAGTGGTGGTGGCCTCACCCCTCGCGCGGTTGCCACGCCTGCAGCAGTGCCTCGGGGATGCCCCACCAACCCAGCGGGGTGAGCCGCTCGGCATCGTCAACGGCACCGAGCATCTGCCACAGCTCAACGACCGTGGTGAACCACCCGGCCAGTACCTCGATGTCGTCGTCCTCGGGTCCGGCAACGAATTCGGCGAGGTCCTCCGCAGAGGCGGGTGTGCCTGGGCCCCCACGCGCCAGCGCCGCGACCGCTTCCAGCCACTCCTCGTGATCGAGGGCGATCACTGAAAGCTCCTCTTCCATGGCGTCCTCAGGTGGCTCGTCCACCGGACTGACGACACCCGCGGCGAGGCGCAGCCACAATTCGACGTCATCGGGGTTCAGGTTGCCCGGATCGACCCCACCGCTGGCGGCGAGCAGATCGGCCGCTCTTCCACCACGTTGCAGAGCGCTGCGCAGCGCCCGGCAGGCGGTCTTCAGCGCAGCGTCCGGTCGGGGGCGTTCCCCTACCTCGGCGAGAAGTTCCCGCAGCTCGGCTGAGGCTGCTTCCTCGGCAGCATCCCACTCGGCGATGAAGTCTTCGTCTGCTTCGTCGAGCAGTTCGGTCATCGGCACGCGACCGTCGGATGACGGTGACGTCATCCAGCGTTCCTGCAGTTCCCGATACTCCTGGGTTGCCGCCGGGTCACCTGCGAGCAACCGGTCCGGGTCTATATCCCCGGCAGCGAGCCGCTCCTCGAGATGCTTGACGAGTTGGGCATGCAGTTCCTGAGCAAGCGGCGTGCGGGCCGGCTCGTCTTCCCACACGTGCAACCCGATGATCGCGGTCGGTTCGGTCCCGGTCGCCTCGAGCCAGCCGTGCACTTCGCCGACAGTCGCCTGGCCTTCGGCAATCCGGCCGAGCACAATCTCGGCGGACTCCCAGAACACCGCCGACAGCGGATTGCGTGCCGCGAGGAGTTCCCGGCGCAGCGTCGGCAGTGCCTGCAAAGCCTCCACCGCGGGCAGGCTGAGCAGCACGCGGGCCACATCGCGCCGGGTGAGCTCACCTGCCGGCCGGTGCGCGCGAGTCAGGAGCTGCCCTCCGTCAAGTGCCACGTGCCGATGCTAAGGCGGACGCGGGTATCGCTGCCGTCGAGGGGGCCTGCCAGCAGGTCACCGGCTGCCAACGCCCGAGGGTCCAGCATCGGTCGACGGTCGCGGGACTGTCCGAACCAGCGACGCTGACCAGAGCTCGCGCTGCCGCGTCCGAGCTCGCCTACCGCTGCGCCGGTGCACTCATGGCGGCGACCGGCAGCTCCGGGATCTTTGTGGGCGGCCACGCCCAGCGGCTGGTTCGGGAGGCCGCGTTCACCCTCGTCACCGCCGGCAGGTCAGATATCAAGGAAAACCTGCTGAGTCTGTTCGGGAGTGCTCGGTAGAGACTCTGCAACGTATGCGTGACTGGTTGCGCATGACGGCTACACTGGGCGACCAGACGGATGCTAAGCGGGAGGATGCCGGGATGAGACGTGCGCATGCATTGCCTGTCGGGCTGGCTCTTGCAGCGGTGACGTCCCTCACGCTGGCGTGCGGGGGGGCCACCGACAACACCGCACAGCGTGCACCTGCCGGTGTAGTTCCCGCTGGCTTGGAACGGTTCTATGGCCAGGACTTGTCCTGGGGCAGCTGCGCCGCGTTCGCCACCAGCCAACGTGACCGGGAAGCTTATTCCGCGCCTGGCTTGCAGTGCACTCATCTCGAGGTGCCGCTGGACTACACCAAGCCTGACGGCAAGGTCATCAAGGTCGGCCTACTGCGGCGACCGGCATCAGACCCCCAGCAGCGCATCGGTTCTTTGGTGATGAACCCCGGCGGTCCCGGCGGGTCTGGGATGAGCGCGGCAGCCGGCAAGGCCGGTGACATCGCGAACACTGAATTGGGACGACGGTTCGATTTCGTGGGTTTCGATCCACGCGGTGTCGGTGCCAGCGAACCGAAGGTTCAATGCCGAACCGCCGAAGAGCGTGATGCCGAACGCCTGATGAACCTCAACGTCGACACGTCACCAGCTGGTGTGGAGCGAACAGAGAACCAGTTCAAGGCCATCAACGCCGGCTGCGTGAGCCGTACCGGGACCGACGTGCTCGCGCATATCGGCACCCGCGAAGTGGCCCGGGACCTTGACGTCATGCGCTCGGCCCTGGGTGACGCCAAGCTCACCTACCTCGGCTACTCCTACGGCACCCGAATCGGCACCAGCTACGCCGAGACCTTTCCCGGCAATGTCCGCGCGATGATCCTCGACGGGGCGCTGGACCCAGTTCAGGATCCGGCCTCCCAACTCCTTGACCAAGGTCGTGGATTCCAGCAAGCTTTCGACGCATTCGCGGCGTGGTGCGCGGGTCTGCCGGACTGCGCTTTGGGGCAGGACAAGGGCCAGGCTGTGACCAAGTTCCAGGCTATGGTCCGCCCGCTGATCGAAAACCCGGTGAGCGTGTCCGACGGGCGCAAACTGTCGTACACCGATGCCACCATCGGCACCGTCCAGGCGCTGTATGTGCCCCAGCTATGGACGCCGCTGAACCGCGGTCTGCAAGGGCTTTCCCAGGGCAGCGGGGATATTTTGATGCGCCTTTCCGACCTTTACAACGGGCGTTCGCCCGATGGCAGTTACTCCAACCAGCTGGATGCCTTCCAGGCGGTCCTGTGCGTGGACAATCCGCCAGTCAAAGATCGGAACGTGGCACGGGATATAGACGCCCAGTACCGGAAGCTAGCGCCATTCCTCGACACCGGACAACCACCTTCGCCGGCCCTTGACAGCTGCGCATTCTGGCCGGTGCCTGCCACTGGTGAGCCGCACCATCCACAGGCCAATGGGTTGCCCACCGTCGTGGTGATCTCCACAACGCGCGATCCCGCCACCCCTTACCAGGCTGGTGTCAACCTCGCCCAGGACCTCAAAGCACGCCTCCTGACCTTCGACGGGACCCAACACACCGTCTTTTTGCAGGGCATCGGCTGCGTTGACAGCGCCGGGATCTCTTACCTCACTGATCTCGATCTTCCTCAGGAAGGAACCCGCTGCGCAGCGGTGAGCTGAGCCAGCCCACCCGATCGGCCACTATCTGTGCAGAGCTGACAACTTCAGCACGTCAGCAGCTGCAAGCTACTGATGACCGTGGTGCGCGGCGCTGAAGGCCACGTGCAGTTCCCGGGTCTCGGGGTTGGTGGCTGGAGCGAGCCAGAAGTTGGGAATGCCGTCGGGGCCGGATAGACGAACTCGGGAGTGTTCACCGGTTTGCCCTCCAGCGCGAGCTTCAAGTCGGCGAGTGCGTGCACCCGCTCCTGGTCGTATTGGCCGATCCAGCGTTCGGCGATGTCGTTGATGGGCACGGCATTGAGGTAGTGCAGCTTTTCTCTGCCGCGCCGGACCAGCAGCCGCCGACGGTTCCTATCGGCAAGTGCCGTCGAATGGTCTCATGTCAAGAGACGATCATCGGGCGTCGAGTTCGGCCGCGGTGGTCCGGATCTCTCGCTCACTGGCGCCGGCGGCCACCAGCTTCCGGTACCGGTTGAGCAGCCGGGGCGCGTGGAAGGCCAGTACCGCGACGAGGGTTCCCGCTTGGAAATAGCCCGCGACGGTGCCCTTGATCGTGCCGGGGTCGTGCAGCACCTCCACGGAAGTCGCCAGGTCACAGCGTCCGATCAGCTGTAGCGTCAACCCGTACTGGTCGGACCAGAAGTACGGCACGACGTCGGCCTGCCTGGTGATCTCCGTTCCAGCGATTCGTTGTGCGACAACCGCGGCCTGCTCGGTGGCCGATGTCCAATGCTCGATGCGCCGCCGGTCTCCGACCGTGGGGTGCTGCCAAGCAGCGACGTCGCCGACTGCATAGACATTGGTGGTGCCCTCCACCAGGCCGGTGGAGTCACACCGCAGCCCGCCTTCGGTGGGTACACCGAGCCCGGCCAGCCACCCACCGTCGACGACGGTGCCCACACCGACCACGCCGCAGTCGGCGCGCACGATACTTCCGTCAGCCAGCCGGGCGGCGATGCCGCCGTTGCTGTCCACGTCGGGAAAGTCTTCCAGCCGTACCCCACAGCGCACTGTCACCCCGTGGTCGGTGTGCAATTGGGCGCACAGCTGACCCATCTGTTCTCCGAGGACTCGGGCGAACGGCACCGGCAGCGCCTCGATCATGGTTACCTCGCGGCCGGCCATGCGGGCCGTGGCGGCAACTTCGGCACCGATGAAGCCGGCCCCGATCACAAGGAGTGAACGGGCTCGGGAGAGGGAGTTCCGCAGGCCCCGGCAGTCCTCCAGCGTGCGCAGCACGTGCAGCTCCGGGTGGTTAGGCTGGCCGGGCAGCCGCCGTGGCAGTACACCGGTGGCCACCACTAGCGCGTCGTAACGAAGCCGGTCGCCGTCGGCGAGTTCCACAGCGGTGCCGTCGACGCCGATCGCGGGCCTCCCCAGGTGCAGCGAGACATCAAGGTCGGCCAGGTTGCCATGGTGCAGGGCGGCCCGTTCCTCGGGCCACTGCCCGGCGAGGATCTGTTTGGACAGCGGGGGCCGGTCGTAGGGCTCATGCGGCTCGTCCCCGACGAGGCTGATCTGGCCGGGAAACCCTGCGCGGCGCAAGGACTCCACGGTACGCAGGCCGCCGAGCCCAGCGCCGACGACCACTACGTGCTCCACTTTGTGCCTCCGGTTAAGACTCACTGCGTAGCTGCTCTCGTAGCCGGGCTAGCGTCCGAGACAGCAGGCGGGAGACGTGCATCTGCGAAAGCCCGATCTGTTGTGCAATTTCGCTTTGGGTCAGACCGGCGAAAAAGCGCAGTTTGAGAATGGTGCACTCGCGTTCGGGGAGCCTGTCCAGCAGCGGGGCCAAGGTCGTGCGGTATTCCACTCGGCCGAGTTCGGCGTCAGCCGTGCCGACGATCTCTTCCAGCAACGTACCGACGCCCTCGGCGTCGAGCAGGCTGTCGAGTGAGCCGGTGCGGTACCCGCTAGCCGCCTCCAGCCCTTCCAGTACCTGTTCCCGCGAGAGGCTCAAATACTCGGCGAGCTCGCTGACGGTGGGCGCCCTGCCATGCTGCTGCGACAGCACCGACATCGCCGATCCGATAGTGACGTGCAAATCCTTCAGCCGTCGTGGGACTCGCATCGCCCAGGCATGATCTCGGAAGTACCGACGCACCTCGCCGGTGATGGTGGGCACTGCAAAAGACAGGAAGTCGCTGCCCCGTTCGGGCTCGAACCGGTCCACCGCGTGGATGAGGCCCACGCTGGCGACTTGCTCGAGATCGTCCCGAGGTTCACCGCGGTGACTGAACCGGCGGGCGATGTGGTGCGCCAGTGGCAAATGCGCGGTCACCAGCCGGTCACGTAGTTGATCCCGCCGTGGGCTGTCTGGATTCAGCTCGACGAGCTCGGCGAACAGGGCGGCTAGGTGCCCGTAGTCGGTGTTCTCAGTCGCGGCCCATTCCTCTGATTTTTCGGTGGGCGTCACCAACGCTGCGCCACCGTCTCGTCGTGGCAACGCTTGATCAGCGTGATGCTCAGCACCGGGCAGTCGGAGTCCGGCTCGCCAGACACTCGCACTTCGTCGACCAGCGTGGTCAGCACCCGCCAGCCGAAGGAATCCTGCCGCACCCAGGCCCCCGGTTTCGCCGGCACCGACGCGGTGACCTCCATCTGCTCGGCGTCGAGCCACAACGTGCAAGTAAGCACCGCATCCGCAGCAGCGACAGCCACCAGCTCCGCGGCTGCCTCGTCCACCGCCAGGCGCAAATCTTCTACGGTGTCGAGGTCGAAATCAGCCCGGGCGGCAAGGTCGGCCGCGACCAGGCGCAGTGGAGGCAGCTCCGATGCCTCGGCTGCGACCTGCATCATGATGGTACGCCGGTTTTGCCGTGTACCGTCGCCGGGCGTGCTGGCGCCTGCCTGCTCTCCGGACCCGATCAATGCCACGACGCCTCCTACCGACGATGAACCTGCCCGGGGCCGATCCTGCCTGGCGTCCGTAGGAGAACGCACTACTCCGACTGAAAAGATTGCGCACACCCAAGACTGCCGCGCGTCCACGGCGCCAGGCTGCGCTACGGCTTAGGGGCCGGCGCCGGACGTCCGTCGGGTATTACGTGACGGTAGGTCATGTATGCAGTGGCTCAGTGCTCCCGGTGTGCCTTCGGCTCTGGCCGGGCTGGATGCTATTAACCGGCCAGCAGCGGCTGCCGACCCACCCACAACTCGCGGCGTTCCTCCTCGGTCAGCCCTCCCCACACCCCATAGGGTTCCCGCACGGCCAGCGCGTGGCGGCGGCACTGCTCCAGGACGGGGCAACGCTGACATATCGCCTTGGCGCGGTCAGCGCGGCGGGCCCGCGCTGACCCTCGCTCACCGTCTGGATGGAAAAAGACGCTGCTATTCAAGCCTTGGCAGGATCCTCGAAGTTGCCAATCCCACTCGCTCGCTACCGGCTTGGGAAGTCGTCGGGTATCTGTCATCTCCCACACCATCCTCAGCCGGTGGCCAGCTCCCCACGTCAAGCAACGATTACCCATGGCGCGAGGGTGGCAAACCTGCTCAGCGCCCACTTACGGCTGGTAGCAGAGGCTGGCGCAGGGTATCGATCACGTAGTGCATAATGGACTGCGATGGTTACGCCGATGCTGGTGTGACCGAGGTCGACTGCGACGCGCCTTACATAGCGCACGAGCTTCTCCGCATCTGGACTGCCGGGGCCTGGAGACTCGCGTGTCTGAGATGGGGGAGTGGCACGCATCAGCCGCCACCATCCCTCAACGAGAGGATTTCCTCCGCGTGCCTGCGACACACCCCGCGTCAGTTCAACCGTGCAGTTTCCACGACCTCGGCGTTACCGCGGAACTGCTGACTGTGCTTGCCAGGCGTGGCATCACCACGGCGTTCCCGATCCAGACTGCGACATTGCCTGACGCACTCGCTGGCCGTGACGTGCTCGGCCGCGGTCGAACCGGCAGTGGCAAGACGCTTGCCTTCGCCATCCCGACGATCAGCGCGTTAGACCGTTCCGGGCTGCGCCGCGCTCCCCGCCACCCACGCGCGTTGGTGCTGGTACCTACCCGGGAACTGGCCAACCAGGTCGCCGACACCTTCGCGCCGCTGGCTGCCGCCCTCGGGCAGCGGATCACCACGGTCTATGGCGGTGTTGGCCAGGGTGGGCAGGTGGCCGCCCTGCGTGGCGGGATCGACGTCCTCATCGCCTGCCCAGGCCGGCTGGAGGATCTGCTCGATCATGGCCACGTGCGCCTCGACGCCGTCGAGGTCACGGTCTTGGACGAGGCCGACCACATGGCCGACCTCGGATTCTTGCCTGCGGTGCGCAGATTGCTTGATCGCACTCCTGCGGGTACCCAGCGGCTGCTGTTCTCGGCAACCCTGGATGCAGCCGTGGACGTTCTGGTACGCCGCTACCTGACCGATCCGGTGGTGCACTCGGTCGACCCGTCGGTGGCGCCGGTTTCGACGATGGCGCACCACATGTTCACCGTGGAGCATGCCGATAAGGCCTCGGTGGTCCGCGAGCTCGCCTCCGGCCAGCGGCGCAGCCTGCTGTTCACCCGCACCAAGCACGGCGCGAAGAAGCTCGCCAAGCAGCTGACCGCCGCCGGGGTGCCCGCCGTGGAGCTGCACGGCAACCTCTCGCAGAACGCCAGGGCACGCAATCTTGCGGCGTTCAGCGAGGGTAGCGCGCGGGTATTGGTGGCGACGGACATCGCCGCGCGCGGCATCCACGTCGATGAGATCGGCCTGGTGGTCCATGTCGATCCGCCCGCCGAGTACAAGGGTTACCTACACCGTTCCGGGCGCACTGCCAGGGCGGGCGCCGAGGGGATCGTCGTCACCCTGTCCACCCCCGACCAATCCGGGGAAATGCGGACACTGACTCGCCAGGCCGGCATCAGGCCGGTGACCACGCGGGTGCGTCCCGGTGCCGAACAGATCGCCGCACTCACCGGCCCGCCGGCTCCACTGGTCGCCCCGACGGCTGCTGTTGGCGCGTCGGCGCCATCCAAGAGCCGCCGAGACGGCGGCGTTGCCGGGACTCCTCGTCGCGGACCACGGCGAGCCGCCCGGCGCCGCTCTACTCGCCGCGCCGCCTGAGTAAGCTCACGTGGGCCGTGCCGCGCTTCACGCGTGCCGCTGAGGTCGACTTCCGCGACGTCCAGCTGGGCAAGCGCGCCGCGTGTGTCACCGGCCGTTTATACGGACCACCACGGCGACCGTGCCCGGCCCGAACGCGGCGAGCCACCGGCGGGCGAGTTCCAGCTGGGCGGCCTCGGCCGGCGAGATGGGCCAACCCACCCGGCACGCCGCGGACTATCCGACCGTCTGCGGCGAGTAGGAGGCGAGAGGAACACCACAACCAGGCCCACAGACCCTGGGCTACCTCGACGATGCTGAGCGACCACCGCCCTCAGCCGAAAGCGTCGAGGCGGGCCAAGAATGCCCTATCTATGCGTTGCCGAGTGGGCGGTCTCCGTGTGGAGTCCGGGATAGTCCCTTGAGGAGTTGCTCGACGGCGGTGGGCACGGT
>JALZDU010000300.1 GCA_030862405.1 Actinomycetota bacterium
CCTAACCAGACGGACGGGACTGCCGTGTTCGAGCCTTCGATCGGCCAGCGCTCGGAGAGGACAGGTGATCAGGCAGTGAGTCGCACGACGTTCCTGCTAGCTGTGCTGGCAGTGGTCGGTGTGCTCGGTGGTTGCGGGCGCGACGCTGGGCCGGCCACAGCCCCCGAGTTCGGTCCGCCGGTCAACGAACCAGGTGGGGCATCGGCAGGACCGGCACCGGCACCAGTCGGGCCGACCGTCCAGACGATCAGCATCACGGTGCGTGGCGGGCAGGTCACCGGCGAGACCGGCAGGGTCACCATGCCGCTGGGAACCCCGATCACCATATTGGTGACCAGCGACGTGGCTGACGAGATCCACGTGCACGGCTACGACCGCAAGGCGCAGATTCCCACCGCCGGCGCCACCGGCTCGGTCAGCTTCACCGCCAATACCCCCGGAGTCTTCGAGGTGGAACTGGAGGAATCCAAACTCCAGTTGGTCCAGCTGCAGATCGACTGATCCCCCTATGATCCCGGGCGTGGACATCGTTGCTGCACACGGTGCGCCGTGAACGCGGAGTCCAGCGGCGATCAGGCGCTACGGTCTGCTGCCGAGCGCGCGCAGAGCACGGGCGGACGCAACCTGCCCGAGTTCACCGACCTACCGGTCGCCGGTGACACCGCGAACCTGCGCGAGGGACCCGAGTTGCACCCGAACTGTCTGGCTCTGCTGCCGCTGGTCGGTGTGTGGCGCGGTGGAGGCGAGGTCGTCTACCCGACCATCGAGGGGCCTTACCATTTCGGCCAGCAGTTGGTGGTCTGCCATGACGGGCGACCGTTTTTGCGGTACGAGTCGCGGGCGTGGCTGGTCGACGACGCAGGCGAGGTGATCCGGCCAGCCGCCCGGGAGACCGGGTTCTGGCGGCCGCAATCCGGCGGCCGCATAGAACTGCTTGCTGCGCACGCCACCGGCATTGTGGAGATCTACTACGGGCGACCGCGCAACCAGACCTCGTGGGAGCTGGCCACCGATGCAGTGGTGCGCACCTCGTCGGCCAAGGAGGTCACCGGCGCGCACCGGCTCTACGGCATCGTGGAAGGCGGCGACCTGGCCTACGTCGAGCAGCGCGCGATGGCCGGCCACCCTCTGCAGCCGCACGTCTCCGCCCTCCTGCACCGCATTATCGGCTAGGCCTCCCAGCTACCGCTGGACGGCACCTACCCCAGACAGCAGTCAGCCCCCGGGCTGCCCGCCGCAGGCAGCGGCGAGCTCGAGCGGGACCAATGCTCGAGTAAGCCCGGGGGCCGGGTGACTGCCTTGGATTCGCCGGCCGCCTCTCGTCAGTCCGTCGTTGTCGTCAACGTCGCCTGAGGAGGAGGTGGCCTTCCACGGCCGTCGGCGGCTCTAGCTGACAGCCACCTCACGAGTCCTATAGCCGTTCAACGTTGGACCACCTCCTTTCTCGTGTACCTGTCACGCTAACCGCGTCGCAACCGGCTCGGCAACGTCAATGCGGTCCGCCCGAGCGTGTCAGTACACGTTTGGACACAGCATGCGATGCTGTCTAGGCCTACCATCGTGGTCGTGGATACCTCCCTGCGCCGCACGCTGCACGAGCGGGGAATGCGGATGACTCCCCAGCGGCAACTGGTGCTCGACGCAGTGCGCGACCTGGAACACGCCACCCCGGAGCGGATCTGCGAACACGTGCAACACCGCGCACCCGCAGTCAACATCACCACGATCTACCGCACCCTCGACCTGCTCGAAGGCCTCAACCTGGTCCGGCATACCCACCTTGGACACGGCGCACCGAGCTACTCCACCCAGCCACATGAACACGTGCACCTGGTCTGCCACCGTTGTGGGGAGATCACCGAGATACCCACCGAGGAGCTCACTGAACTCGCCGAGCGGTTGCGGCAGCGGTTCGGGTTCGTTTTGGATCCCAGCCATCTGGCGCTGTCCGGACGGTGCGCGGACTGCATCGGCCAAGACGGCTCGTGACTTCACCCCTGCTCGACCTGCCCGGCGCGGTCCCCCCGCCCGCCGGCTCCCCCGACGCCGGGGTGGCCTGGCATCACGGCGACCCGTTGGGTGAGCAGCGCACCGCCGAGCGCGCCGCCGTAGTCGTGGACCAGTCCCACCGCGAGGTGCTCGCCGTGCCGGGTGAAGACCGGTTGAGCTGGCTCCACACCATCACCTCCCAGCACCTGCTGGCACTCGGCGAGGGCGAGCACACCGAGGCGCTGGTACTGGACCTCCAGGGTCGCGTCGAACACCACGCTGTGACCTCCCACGTGGGCGAGACGGTGTGGTTGGATACCGAACCCGGCAAGGCCGAGGCTCTGCTGGCCTACCTGGCCTCGATGGTGTTCTGGTCGAAGGTGGCGCCACGGGATGCGACTAGCGAGCTGGCTGTGCTCTCACTCCTCGGTCCGGCTACCAACAAGGTGATCGCGCAGGTCGGACAGCTGGGTGGCTTTGTGCGCGTCCGGCCAGAGCAGACAGACCTGTTGGTGCCGCGCGGTGATGTCATCGACATCTGGCAGCGGCTGGTCGAAGCCGGTGCCACTCCCGCTGGTAGCTGGGCCTATGAGGCCTTCAGGGTGGCGGCACTGCGCCCGCGACTGGGCCTCGACACCGACGAGCGCACCATCCCGCACGAGGTCGGCTGGATCGGCTTGGCGGTGCACCTGGACAAGGGTTGCTACCGGGGTCAGGAGACGGTGGCTCGGGTGGCAAACCTGGGCCGCCCGCCGCGGCGGATGGTCCTGCTGCACCTGGAATCACCTGAGAGACTGCCCAGCACCGGGGATCCGGTGCGCGCGGATCAGCGGGTGGTCGGCCGGGTCGGCACCGTAGCCACCCACCACGAACTCGGCCCGATCGCGCTGGCATTGCTCAAGCGCTCGGTGGATCCGAGCACGCCGCTGCTCGCAGGGGAATCCGCTGCGTCGGTGGACCCGGATTCGATTCCTCCGGACACCGGAGAACCACCAGGCCGGGCTGCACTACGCCGGCTGAAATCCCGGTAGGCCGGTCGGAAGGATTGTAGGTCCCGTGATCGAGGTTCGTCCCGGTGGGCACCGTCGCATCGATCGGGTGCTGGATCCTGGCTATGTCGCCGACCTGTCCGAGTTGGCGCTGGCCGAGGTCCGCGCGCGCCGAGACGACGCGGCGCAGGAGGAGACCGACCTGTCATACCTGCGCCGGCTACTGCATGCCCGGATCGACATCGTGCGCGCCGAGCAACGACGCCGGCGTGAGGGCGGCAGCGCTCCTGTCGTGGCGGACCTGGCCCGGATACTCTCGGCCCACACCCTGGGCCCGGCGATCGGCTCGGGCCGCTTCCAGCCCCTGGAGCCCTCACATGCGCACCGCCGAACCATCGATGCACTGGTTTCCGATGTCGACCTCTCTGATGTCGGGTCGCTTTCGGTCGAGCAGCTTGACACCGCTTTGCAGGCCTACAGCACTCAGGAGAAGTCGGTATCCCAGCGTCGCCGTCAGGTGCAGCACGTAATGGATACCTTCAATGCTGAAATCGGCGGCCGGTACGCCAGCGGTGCTGCCTCAGTGGACGACCTGCTCGCCGAACAGCGCGGAGTCTTCAACCAGCAGGGGGTCACCGACCAGCACAGCTCAAGCCCGGTTCCTGACCCGACGAGCAGTACCGATCATCAGTCCGGTCGTGCCGAGTAGCACCACAACCACCGCTAGCCAAGACAGCGGCTCACCGCTGGCGGTCATGAGCGCCAGGACAGTCATGCCAACTCCTCGCTGTCGAGTGGAACCTGCACCCGATCTGGTCGGCGGAAGTCTTGCACACGTCGCCACGAGCGCCTGGGCGGGTGCCCGCGACACTCTCAGGTCCTATTTTTCGGGACACTCTGTGGGGGGCTGCGGCCACGTCGCATCCGGCCCGCGGAACCCTGTACGGTGTGACCCAGAGGATGTTGTCGAGATGAACGAGGCCGCCGATTCCCCCGGCCGCCCCGTCCCTGCGTGCAAGGGGGTCGAGCCATGGGGCGCGGCCGAGCCAAGGCCAAGCAGACAAAGGTAGCGCGGGAGCTCAAGTACAGCTCCCCCACGACCGATCTCGAGGCCCTGCAACGAGAGCTGTCGGGCGACAATGGCGTCAGCCACGCCGGCGAGGATCGTGGCAGTGACGACCGTATCGATGATCTCTACGAGGACGAGTACGACCAGCACCGCCGGTGACCGCGACGTTCCGGGGGCAGATGCCTGATTCGGGTCAAAACCGTGGGTGATCCCCACGGAGCACGGCTCGGACGGCGTCTTTCGCGGCAGCGTTGATCCCGACATCGCGGGACCGGCGCACCTCGCCGAGCACCCATGCCGGCACGTGCCGGGCGGTCAGCACGGCCAGCGCGCGGTCCACCTCAGCCGCGTCGACTACGGCGACCATCCCGACGCCCATGTTGAAGGTGTGCTCCATCTCTGCGCGCTGTACCCGACCCAGCCGGGCAATCAGCGCGAACTCGGCGGCCGGCGTCCAGCTGCCGCGGTCCAGCACAGCGACCAGCCCCCGGGGCATTACCCGAGTCAGGTTCGCCGCCAGGCCACCGCCGGTGATGTGGGCGAAGGTCCGCACCTCGGTCTCCGCGACCAGCGCCAGGCAGTCCTTGGCGTAGATCCGGGTAGGTTCGAGCAGTTGCTCCCCGAGGGTGCGGCCGAACTCCTCCACATGCCCGTCCAGGGGCATCCGGGCGATGTCCAGGAGCACATGCCGGGCCAGCGAGTAGCCATTGGAGTGCAGCCCCGACGAGCCCATCGCCACCACAACGTCACCGGGACGGACGCGATCGGGCCCCAGGATGGCGTCGGCCTCTACCACACCCACCCCGGTCGCGGACAGATCGTAGTCGCCGTCGGCCATCATCCCGGGGTGCTCAGCGGTCTCCCCGCCCAGGAGAGCACAGCCAGCCTGGATACAGCCTTCGGCAATGCCGCTGACCAGCTCTGAGATTCGCTCCGGCACGACCTTACCGACGGCGATATAGTCCTGCAGGAACAACGGCTCGGCACCACAGACCACCAAGTCGTCGACGACCATCGCCACCAGGTCGAGCCCAATGGTGTGGTGGTAGTCCATCGCCTGGGCCACCACTATCTTGGTGCCTACACCGTCAGTGGAGCTCGCCAGTACGGGTTCACGCCAGCGGTCGAGCTTGGGCTTGAACAGGCCAGCGAAGCCGCCGATGCCGCCCAGTACCTCCGGGCGGCTGGCCCGCTCGGCGTGCGGGCGCAGCTGGGCGACCGCCCGTTCCCCGGCGGTGATGTCGACCCCGGCTGCGGTGTAGGTCGTGTGCGGGCTATCGGTCTCGGTCATGGCATGCGGACTCCAGGACACGGTTCTGGTGGCGCGAAGATGCCCTACGAGCAGTACGTCACGCTACTCGCTCAGGTATGGGCGCGGCGTCCCGGCGCTGCTCACCCGATCCGCAACGCCGGCTGGTGTGATTCCTGCCCGACGTCCTCGAGCAGGTGCTTACCGATGGACTCGCTGGGCGGCAGCGGAATCGGGTAGCGACCGTCGAAACACGCTGTGCACAGCCGTGACGCCGGCTGCTCGGATGCGGCAATGAGGTTGTCGAGGCTGACATAGCCAAGACTGTCAGCTCCGATCCCGCGCCGTATCGCGTCGACATCGCCGCCGTCGGCGCCGTCGGCGATGAGTTCGGCATGGGAGGCGAAGTCGATGCCGTAGAAGCACGGCCAGCGCACCGGTGGGCTGGCAATTCGAACGTGGACCTCGATCGCGCCGGCCTCCCGCAACATCCGCACCAGAGCGCGCTGGGTGTTACCCCGCACGATGGAGTCGTCGACCACCACGAGACGCTTGCCACGGATGACGTCGCGCAGCGGGTTGAGCTTGAGCCGGATACCGAGCTGGCGGATCGTCTGTGACGGCTGGATGAAGGTGCGCCCGACATAGGAATTCTTCACCAGCCCCGAGCCGTACGGTATTCCCGACCCTTGCGCGTAGCCGATGGCCGCCGGGGTGCCCGACTCGGGCACCGGGATGACCAGATCGGCTTCGGCCGGGTGCTCTTGCGCCAGCCGCCGGCCGATCTCCACCCGGGTGGCGTGCACCCCACGCCCGGCGATTGTGGTGTCCGGGCGGGCCAGGTAGACGTACTCGAACACGCAGCCCTTGGGCTCGGGGTTGGCGAAGCGCGAGCTGCGCAGTCCGGCGGCATCGATAGCCAGCAGCTCGCCCGGCTCGACCTCACGGACGAAGTTGGCACCGACGATATCCAGCGCCGCGGTCTCGCTGGCGACCACCCAGCCACGGTCGAGCCTTCCCAGCACCAGCGGGCGGACACCGTGCGGGTCCCGCGCAGCATAAAGCACGTCCTCATTGCAGAACACCAGCGAGAACGCTCCCCGCAGCTGGGGCAGCAGGCGCTGGGCAGCCTCCTCGATGCCGCCGTCGGCCGCGGCAGTAGCGAGCAGGCCGGTGATCAAGTCCGAATCTGTGGTCGCACCGTTGCGGGTGGGCGCGCCGACCTTGCCGGCCTGCTCCAGCAATTCAGCGGTGTTCACCAGGTTGCCGTTGTGTCCTAGCGCCAAGCCCGAGCCGGTGACTGTGGTCCGAAAGGTAGGCTGGGCGTTCTCCCAGGTAGTGGCGCCGGTGGTGGAGTACCGGCAGTGTCCGACGGCGATATGCCCGGACAGACTTGACAGCACCTGCTCGTCAAAGACCTGGCTGACCAGTCCGAGGTCCTTGAAAACCAATACCTGTGAGCCGTCGGACACCGCCATACCGGCGGCCTCCTGGCCACGGTGCTGCAGGGCGAACAGGCCGAAGTAGGTGAGCTTGGCGACCTCCTCACCAGGGGCCCAGACACCGAAGACACCACACTCTTCGTGTGGTCGGTCGTCATGTTCGCTGAGGTCGTCCGGGTCATAGCGGGGCGCTTCGTTGCCCACCTGCGACTCCCTGTCGACGGGACGGGGCACCACTCGGAGTCTAGTGGCTGCCGGTGCGTTCGCGCCCGACTCGGTCGAGCATGCTAGGCCGATAGGTTAGAGCTGGGTGCTCTGGGTGGTCGGACGGTGCCAAAGCGGAGTATCCAGTTACCCGGGGGGTAATCCAGTCCATCACGCGCGGAGAATTTGTGCCCAGACCGACACCCCGCCACCGTCGCAAGGCGGGCTCCGGACCTCCAGCCGCTGCCTTGATCGCATGGATCGGCGCCGACCGCCGCGAGCCCGACTTGCGGCCATCGGCCAACTCCCGATCTGCCAGGAAGGTCGTCGCCAGCGTTGCGCTGGCCTGTGGCGCAGTACTGGCTGTCACGGTAAGCACCGCCGCGGACGTCCTCGGCCCCCGCGACGCCACCACGACACCCACGATCCCGCAAGACCACCCGGTCCCCGCCAACGAGGTTGGCCCGAACCCGGTACTCCCTCCCTTCCCAGCCGCCGCACAGCCCGCAGCGGTCCGCCAGGCACCACAGTCCATTCCGGTGCCTCCGGCCACGGAGGACCTCGCTGAGAACGTCCCGACCGCCGAGCGGCCCGCCCCGCAGGCACCAGCCGCCGCGCCACCCCCGGTCACCAAGCGCGAAGCCGCCGTTCCCCGGGCCAGAAAGCAGCCGGATGCGCCAGCCCAGCGACGTAACGCCGACGTTCCCCGGACGTCACCGTCAACTCGGGATTCACGCTCCAGCCAGCGGCCACGCTCTGATCGGGACTCTGCTCGGGGAGAGCGGTCCGGGCTGGGTTCGACGTTGAACCGGACGAGGGAGTCCGTTGAATCGGGGTTGGGCTCGCGTTGAGCCCAGCGCTCATGCCCGCCGGCCAAGCAGGGCAAGCAGTCGGGTCTGGGCGTCGACGTCTTCGCCCACTGCGACGGGCGCGGCGAACAATCCCGTGCCGATCAGCTGCTCGACCTGCGGCTCGATGAAATTCAGTACGTCACGCACCAGCTCCTCGTCAAGACGCTCGTCAGCTCCGATCCCACGGGCCAAATCCCACGCATGCACGGTCAGGTCCATGGTCATCTCTCGGCAATATCCATCAGCGGGTCGGCGCCCGTAGGACAGCTCAACCGGTCGCCGCAGAGCGCCAGGGGCCGCGAACGCCTCCCGCGCCGCGGCCGCGGCAGTCTCCCAGGCCGCCACCGGGTCGTCCCCGAGCTGATCGCCATCGAAGCGATCGCCGACGTCCTCGACAGTGGCACCGTCGAGCAGCAGCGGCACCCACAGCTGCTCGGTGACCAGGTGATCGACCAGAGCGTGCACGTCCCACTCCGTGCACGGGGTCGGGTTGCGCCACTGGTCTGGCCGGATGGCCCGCACCCGGCGGTCGAATTCGTTCATTGCGCACGCGAACTTCGACAGCGTCATAATCGTCATGGTGCGCGACGTGCTGGCCCCGTGCGCGTCCAGCCCCGCCCCGCCTGCCGCATTCAGCGGTAACCATGCGGAGAGATTCGCTCGGGCGCCGGATGCAGCGACCCGCGCGTCGGCGATCGCCGCGGCCCAGACCGCTCGGCCGGTCGCGAGCTCAAGCCAAGTCCTCGGGTCGGTCTCCACCACGTTGGGCGGGGTACCCCGGGTGTGTCTCGGTCCGGGGACGCACTGCACCGCGGCGAACGGCGGCACCCGCACTTCCACCGTGCGCCCTGGAGCCACCTGCGCCAGGGCGCGCAGGCTGAGCCGGACAGCCTGCGCCAGCTCGGCGCGCCCAGGCTGCGGCTCATTCCCTTCCAGCCAAGCCCCGACCGCTGCGAGCGCTCCCCGCAACTCATCCGGATCGACTCTCATCACTATCCCCGCGTAACGCGGCGCTCAGGGGGCGAACAGTGCGGGCATGGTGGCCTCCCAGGCGGCTCGTAGCTCGTCCAGGCTGAATGTGGCGACACCAGCAATGTCCAGCATGGGCTCGGCGTGGACCTCGCCGAGTGGGGTCACCGGCACGTTGTGGTCCGTGCACAGCTGTGCGACACGGCGAGCGTGTGAGCCGGACACGCCGAGCAGGACGCGGCCAGCGGACTCGGTGAACAGGGTGACGAACGGATCGAGCTGGGCAGGCAGCTCAATCCGCGCACCGTGGCCGCTGAGCAAAGCCGCTTCGACCAGCGCCTGCGCGAGACCACCGTCGGACAGGTCGTGCGCCCCGCTGATGAGGCCGTCGCGGGAAGCTGCGGCGAGCACCTCGCCGATGGCCTGCTCGCGGGCCAGGTTCACGGCGGGTGGGCGACCGCCGAGATGCCCGTGCACTTCGTGTGCCCATTCACTACCGCCGAACTCGTCGCGGCTATCGCCGAGCAGCCAGACCTCGTCCCCGGGATCACCCAAAGTGCTGCGGATCCGGCGGCGCACATCGTCGATCACGCCGAGCACGCCCACCACCGGGGTGGGCAGGATCCCGATGTCCCCGGTCTGGTTGTAGAAACTCACGTTTCCGCCGGTCACCGGGATACCGAGGGCGGCGCAGCCGTCGGCCAGACCGCGGACCGCCTGCTGGAACTGCCACATCACACCAGGATCGGTGGGCGCACCGAAATTGAGGCAATTCGTCACCGCCACCGGGATGGCGCCGGTGACCGCGACGTTGCGGTAGGCCTCGGCCAGGGCGAGCTGGGTGCCGGCGTAGGGGTCCAGCGCGCAGTACCGGCCGTTGCCGTCGGTTGCCACCGCCACCCCACGCTGCGTGGTCTCGTCGATACGCACCATGCCGGCGTCGTGAGGTTGCGCGAGCACCGTGCCGCCGCGCACGTAACGGTCGTACTGGTCGGTCACCCAGGCCCGCGAGCACAATCCCGGGCTGGCCACCATCCGCAGCAGCGTTGCCGCCAACTCGCCCGGTGTGGACGGTCGGGCCAAAGCATCCGGAACTGACGCCTGCAGCGCGTCCTGAGTGGGCGGCCGTTGCACCGGCCGGTGGTAGACCGGCCCCTCATGCGCGACGGTGCGCGGTGGCACGTCCACCACCGTCTCGCCGTGCCAGGTGATCACCAGGCGGTCGCCCCCGGTGACCTCACCGATCACCGTCGCGATGACATCCCACTTCTCACACACCGCCATGAACGCGTCCACATCGGATGGACGCACGACGGCACACATCCGCTCCTGGGACTCGCTGGACAGGACCTCGGCCGCCGTCATGTCCGGCGCCCGCAGCGGCACCGCGTCAAGCGCTACCCGCATGCCGCCGTCGCCGGCACTGGCCAGTTCGCTCGTCGCGCAGGACAATCCCGCCCCGCCGAGGTCCTGGATACCGGCCACGAGGCCAGCCTGGAAGAGTTCCACACAGCATTCGATGAGCACTTTCTCGGTGAACGGATCGCCCACCTGGACACTGGGCAGCTTCCTCCTTCCGGCACCGTGATCCCCGGCATTGGCGCTGAAACTTTCACTGGCCAGCACCGAGACCCCGCCAATGCCGTCCAGGCCGGTGCGCGCACCGAACAAGATGATCTTGTTGCCGGTGCCGCTGGCATGTGCCAGGTGCAGGTCAGTGGCCCGCATCGCTCCCACGCACAGCGCATTGACCAGTGGGTTGCCCGCGTAGGAGGGGTCGAAAGCCACCTCGCCACCGATGTTGGGCAAGCCAAGGCTGTTGCCGTAACCTCCGATTCCGGCGACGACCCCGGGCAGCACCCGCTTCGTGTCGGCGGCGGCGGCGGGGCCGAACCGCAGCGGGTCGGCCACCGCGATCGGCCGGGCGCCCATCGCCATGATGTCGCGCACGATCCCGCCGACCCCGGTCGCTGCTCCTTGGTAGGGCTCCACGTAGGACGGGTGATTGTGCGATTCGATTTTGAAGGTCACCGCCCAGCCGTCCCCGACCTCGACCACGCCAGCGTTCTCGCCAATACCGGCGAGCATCCGTTGCCGCATCGCCGCGGTGGTCGTCTCCCCGAAATAGCGCAGGTGCACCTTGGACGACTTGTAAGAGCAGTGCTCGCTCCACATCACCGAGTACATCGCCAGTTCGGCCTCGGTGGGCCGGCGCCCGAGGATCTCCCGAATCCGCGCGTACTCGTCGTCGGAGAGCCCGAGCTCCCGGTAAGGCTGGGGATGCTCAGGAGTAGCAGCAGCGCACTGCACAGAGTCGACACCGGGGTTGCCCACCCTCTGAGAGTATTCGTCGCCATCTGGAGCCGAATGACTGTCACCGACCACATGCGAACCGCTATTCGGACCCGAACGGCAATGTGCGGCGTCCAGGTTAGAGGGCACAGCCGAGGACCGAGTCGACGGCCGAGCGGAACAGGTCCAGGCCATCAGCGGATGGCCCGGTGAGTGAGTCGATCGCATGCTCAGGATGCGGCATGAGCCCGACTACCCGACCATCCGCGGAGGCGATCCCGGCGATGCCGTTCGCCGCGCCATTCGGGCTGGCGCCGAGGTACCGAAACACCACCCGGCCGTCGCCCTCAAGCTGGTCCAACGTCGCCGCATCGGCCACATACCGGCCCTCGATGGACTTCAGCGGGACCAGGATCTCGGCGCCCGTCGGGTACCGGCCCGTCCAGGCCGTAGCGCTGCTCTCCACCCGCAGCCGCTGATCACGGCAGACGAAGTGCAGCCCGACGTTGCGGATCAGCGCGCCGGGCAGCAACCCCGCCTCGCACAGGATCTGGAAACCGTTGCAGATGCCCAAGACCGGCGTACCGCGGCTCGCTGCGTTTATCAACGCCCGTAGCACCGGCTGGTGTGCAGCGATCGCGCCGGCGCGCAGGTAGTCACCATAGGAGAACCCGCCCGGTACCACGACGGCGTCCACGCCACGCAGATCTTCATCGGCATGCCACAGCGCTACCGCCTCGGCACCAGCGCTACGCACCGCACGGGCAGCGTCGACGTCGTCAAGCGTGCCGGGGAAGGTGATGACGCCGATCCGGCAGGACGCCCTGCTCACAGTCGCCGCACCGTCCACTCTTCGATCACCGGGTTGGCGAGCAGTTCACCCGCCATCCGGTGCAGGTCCGCATCATCGATGGTGTCCGCGACGTCCAGCTCGAAGTGCTTACCCTGCCGCACGTCGTGCACCCCGTCGAAGCCCAGCCGGGGCAGCGCGCGCGCGATCGCCTGACCCTGCGGGTCAAGGATCTCCGGTTTCAAGACCACGTCCACCACCACTCGTGCCACGCCGCCGAGGCTACCGGGAGTCCGGGAATCCATGACGCCGCTTCGGCCGAGGAGGCCGAGTTGCCCGCGGCGTGGCAGGCTGACGGCTGACCGTTGCGAGGAGGTGACCACCCATGCAGATCGTCCACCTGGGGCAGTCCTGCGTGCTGACCGAGATCGGGGCAGCTCGACTGCTGCTCGACCCCGGGGTCTACTCAGCCGGCTTTGAGCAACTCGCCGGACTTGATGCGATTCTGGTGACCCATCAGCATCCCGATCACCTCGATCTCGACCGGCTGCCCGCCCTACTGGCTGGCAACCCAGCGGCGCAGTTGCTTGTCGACGTCGGCTCAGCGCAGCCGCTGGCTGATGCGGGCATTGCGCACCGGGTGGTGAGTCCCGGCGAGCATCTGGAGCTAGCCGGCGTGATAATCGAGGTGGTCGGCGGTGACCACAGTGTGATCCATCCGGACATCCCGGTGATCCCCAACAATGGCTACCTCATCGACGGTGGGGCAGGCACCATCCTGCATCCCGGTGACTCGTTTACCGTGGTCAACCGCGACGTCGACGTGCTGCTGTTGCCTACCGCGGCACCATGGCTCAAGATTTCCGAGGCGGTGGACTTCCTCCGTGCCGTCGATCCGGGGCTCGCAGTGCCAATCCACCAGGCCATCCTTGCCAAACCCGACAAGCACTACGACCTGTTCCGCGAGCTGGCTCCCGTGGGAACCGAGGTCCACGTCGCACCCCACGGTGAGGTACTGAAGCTCTGAACGGCCAGGCAGCGCAGGCCGGAAACCGGCCCGCACAACCGACGGCTGTCAATCACGAAAATCGGGGGCACCGACCCGTCTAGGTCGGCGCCCCCGATTAGTACTATCTCGAACTTCTTAGCGCCTACTTCGGTGCGGTACCCACGGAGCCGAGGACATTGCCGACGTCACTCAGCACTGGCAGACCCAGCAGGGTCTTGTTGAGCTCCGCCGTCAGTTGCCCGACCGGCGGCAACGGCAGCGCAGGAATTCCGAGCACCGGCACTGCTGGCAGTAGATCGAATGCCGGCAATCCCGCCTGAGTAGTTGGCCCTCGTGCGCCAGAGGCGGCAAGAGCCATTTCACGCATCGCGCCCGCATTGCCTGCATTCATGATCAATGGAGAGCTGGCGATTCCTGTCGCGTTGTTCTCGATCCGGACGACCTCAGCGAGAGTGTCATCGAGCTCGGACTCGATGCCCTGGGTCTCTCTGATGATGTCATCGGCCTGAGCGCTGGCGATAGTAACCCTGGTCTTGATGTCGTACCCAAGGTCGACGATCTCGATGAAGTTGGTGCCGATCTGGCGAGCGGAAGCGTTGATCGATGTGGCACTGGCTTCGATCGTGTTCAGCGTCGATTCGATCGACACCACGGCGGGATTGATCTGCAATACCGACTGGTTGATCGACTCCGCAGACCTGTTGATCGACTCTGCCGAACTCAGGATCTGCTTGACAGTCAAGTCGATACTGCTGGCCGAATTGACCACGTTCCCGATGATGCCGGTCAGCGGCGTCGCCGCGTCTCGGATCTGCCCAGCAGTGTCCTGAACCTGGGCAAGGACCGGGACAACGTCGAGCTTGCGGTTGATCGGCGTCACCGCCTCGTTGATCACTCCGACTCGGCTCTCGATCCGGTTGGCGGTAGCGATAATGCCGGTGAGCATTATCACCGCAAACAGCGCCCAGATGATGACGAGCACGAGCATGATGCCCGGCAGGGCATTGGCGGTCAAGCGTCGCATTCAGTCACCTCCTAAGGGCGAGCAGGGTCACACCTGAACGGGGGCAGCAAGGACACCACTGGCGACGTGCAGATGTTGAGGAGTTGGCGGTTGACTTCCCCGAGCTCCAGGTTGATGTTGAACGTGTCGTTCTGAATACGTGTCAGGTTCCCGTTGATGACATCGACCTGCCGAATGATCAGCGCAGTACCTTGGCTGTTCTCATTCTGAATCGACTCGAGGGTGAGTTCAATCGCCCCCGCGTTGCCGAGAACCTGCGTCAGGATGTTGGAGGTGTCGATCAACGAGCCACTGACGGTGGCCACCGAGGTCGAGGTGGATACCAGCAGACCCGAGGTGCTGATCAGCGAGGTGTTGATGTTACCCAGCGCAGCGTTGGTGTCCTTCAACGACGCGTCGACGGTCTGCAGGGAACCTCTGATCGACTGCAGCGACGCAGTGGCATCGCCGACCTGACCGCGGATCGGCTTGAGCGAGGTGTCGATGTCCGTCAGCGCGGAGTTGATCGTCTGGATGTAGTTGGGCAGAGCGGTGACGTCGCCCGTGGCGCCCGCCACGGAGTTAGACGCACCGAACAGACCCACATCGATCGACTCAAGCGCTCGCACGATACCGATCAGGAACCCGATGACGACCACTACGACGATGATGCCCAGGGTGACCCAGATCCACAGCCACCTGACGAAGGAGGTGCTCCCGGCGGGACCTCCGGAGCTGACGGTCGACGACCGAGAGACTTGTTGCGTTGTCATCTTCCGTCCTCCTAGCAGCCTGGCTCGGGCGGGGCGATCAGGTTAAGCCGTACCTTGGCATTGATACAGCGGGATGTCAGTTCCGCCCTGATCGCCTGGTTGAGAATGTTGCTACTGTCCGTGTTGATGTTCTGGGCGAGGATGATGGTCTCGGCCAGGTTCTCGTTGATCTGGACCGCGTCGGCGTCGATCCGCCGTGCAACATCGAGGATCAGCGCGACCTGAGTGTTGATGCCTCTCGCCGTGGCGTTGATCGTCGACGCGCTGGCGTTGATCGTCCTGGCGTTGCCTTCGATGTCTTGCGCGGTGTTATTGATAGTGATCGCGCTATTATTGATCGTCCCGGCGGCCCCGTTGATGCTTCCTGCGGTTGCGTTGATCGACTTCCCCAAGTTGTCGATGTCACGGGCGACGGTGTCCACCGTCCGGAGCTGCGCTTCCAGCGGCTTTGCGCTCGTCAAGATCGACGAGGCGACTTCGTTCGTCCGGTTGAGCTGGACGACCGAGTCGGTCGCAACGTCGATGTTGCCAGCGTTTCCCTGGATAGTCTGCGCCTTCTTGTCGATGCTCTGTGCCGCCGCCAGAGTTCGGGCGAGAAGCGCTGCCGCTATCCCGATGATCAGCACTCCGAACACGAGGACCACAACACTCACAACATTGAACAGTCCAGCTCCTCCAGATCCACTGGCTCGAGCGTCGGTTCTAGCCAACTCCACCACCGCTTCCTTGTGCAGGGTTGTTCGTGCAGCGGGAAGCGTGCAGAGGCGAGGAGTTACGGCAGAGACAAGCGAGTGTCGCCGCAACGGCCGATCGCCGCTGGGACGGCCTCCTTTCTCAGCACGCCTCCCCGGGACAGCTGCTCCCGTCAGGTAAGCGGCAGCTTGGATCAAGTCGACCAAGAACGCAAGCAGTCAGGTACTGAGGACGCAGCGTAGCGGCGCGCTCAGTCTGAGGCCCCAACCAACGCCGCAGCGACGGCTACCGAAGCGGCTTTATGGTGCCCCCAGCGTGGCCGTAATGATCACTTCGGCAGGCACCGCGAGGCCCTTGAGCAGCAGCAATGATTCGGCACACGGTATTGACGACGGGTCGCAGTCCTGATGGCGCCCGTAAAAAACACGGTCGTCCGACCGCCTCACACCCTCAGTGAGACGATTACTTAGGGCTACCACGCTAAGCCGACACTTGCCGGTAACGTACCGTGTAGGGCGTCATACAGAGAGTTAAACTACGAGGAGTAGCTAGAAGACCCGATAGGATGAATATGCGGCCGTTCACCCGGAATAGCTGCCGCAAGACCCCGCCTAGCCCTGTGCCACAAGCCGTAATCGGCACTGCCCGGCAGCCACGGACGGCTCAGTCCGCCCCACCGTGGTTGATCATCCGCCGAGCCGCCGTACCAGACGGGCCAGCACGGAACTCACCACGAGCCAGAAAAGCGCGGCAAGGCCGACGTTGAGCAGTATCCGCATGTCCGCGTCGGCTGGGGTGAACAGATTCTGGAAGCCGAGCTGGAGGCGGTCCGCCCAGTACGCGACGAACCTCGTGATGCTATTGGCCGGATTGGCCTCGCCCAACGTGAGCGCGATGTGCGCGACCAAGATCACGACGAAGAGCCAGCCCACGATCCGTATCAGGGCCGCGAGCAGTCCGAAGATCCTGGCGCGGCCTCCGCGGAACGACGCACGGCTGGAAGAGTCCCGAACAGTTCCACCCATACCGAAAGTCTGCCACGGTCTGCCACGGCGTGCACTGTTCGTGAGGGAACGGGCGCAGCAGGGGTCTCACTATCCGGGAGGCTGGTTGCGTGCTGTGGGCAGGATGCGGCTACCGTCATCGGCGTGGCACGTGCCCTGCTGCTTCGCCGCCGCGACGGGGTCTGACGACGACCGGCCCCCCGTCGCGGAGTCGCCCGCGCGTATCCGCCGGTCGGATTGTCCGGCTACGAAGAAAGCGCAGAGATGGCACCGAAGCAGATGAGGACTCCCAAAGCGGCTGATATCGACCCCAGTCATTCCGAGCCCCCTACGTTCACCACAGGCAGTACCAGCCGTATCCACGCTCCCATCGCCGTAGTTCCACCCGACCAGCCCCGATGGAATCTCCAGCGCGACAGCGCAATGCCCGTGCACCGCTACCGCCCCTTCGCCCAGACTGTCGAACCGGTATCACTGCCGGACCGCACTTGGCCCGACATCACGATCAGTCGGGCACCGCAGTGGTGTGCGGTTGATCTGCGGGACGGCAATCAGGCCTTGATCGACCCGATGAGCCCGGCACGCAAGCGGCGCATGTTCGAGCTGCTGGTCCGGATGGGATACAAGGAGATCGAAGTTGGGTTCCCCTCGGCCAGCCAAACCGATTTCGACTTCGTCCGAGAGATCATCATTGAGGGTGCAGTGCCCGAGGATGTGCGCATCCAGGTGCTGTCACAGTGCCGGCCGGAACTGATCGAGCGCACCTTCGAGGCGCTGGAAGGCGCGCACAAGGCCATCGTGCACATCTACAACTCGACGTCGATCCTGCAGCGCCGGGTGGTGTTCCGGGAGGAGCGCGAGGGGATCAAGAAGATAGCCACCTCAGCGGCCGAGATGCTTGTGGAGTACGCGGGCAAGTACTCCGACACCGACTTCCGCTTTCAGTACTCGCCGGAGTCCTACACCGGTACTGAACTGCACTACGCCGCCGAAGTGTGCAACGCGGTCACCGAAATCTGGCAACCCACCGCGGACGCACCGGTAATCGTGAACCTGCCGGCCACCGTCGAGATGGCCACGCCCAACGTCTACGCCGACTCTATCGAGTGGATGCACCGCAACCTGGAACGGCGCAGTGGGGTGGTCCTCTCGCTGCATCCACACAATGACCGTGGCACCGCGGTCGCCGCCGCCGAGCTGGGTTATCAGGCAGGCGCTCAACGTATCGAAGGCTGCCTGTTCGGCAACGGAGAACGCACCGGAAACGTGTGCCTGGTGACGCTGGCAATGAACCTGTTCAGTCAGGGAATCGACCCCCAGATCGATTTCTCCGACATCGACGAGATACGTCGCACGGTCGAGTACTGCAACCAGCTTCCGGTTTCCGAGCGGCATCCCTACGGTGGTGACTTGGTTTACACGGCGTTTTCCGGCAGCCACCAGGACGCGATCAACAAGGGATTGCGAGCAATGCAGGCTGACGCTGCTCGATCCGGCATCAGGGTGGATGAGCATCGCTGGGAGGTGCCGTACCTGCCCATCGACCCCAAGGACGTCGGGCGCACCTATGAGGCAGTGATCCGGGTCAACTCGCAGTCCGGCAAGGGCGGCGTCGCCTACGTGATGAAGGCCGAGCACCAACTGGAACTGCCGCGACGGCTGCAGATCGAGTTCTCTCGCGTCATCCAACAGCACACCGACACCGGGGGTGGCGAGGTCTCGCCGCAGCAGATTCGAGACCTCTTCGCCGAGCACTACCTAGAACGGAACACCCCGCTGCGGGTTCTGCGGCACCAGCTTTCAGACGACGGCGAGGGCCACGACGAGATCCAGGCCAACGTGCTCGTGGAAGGTGAGGAACACCAGATCACCGGCTCGGGCAACGGCCCCATCGCGGCCTTCGTGGACGCGCTGGCCACGCTCGGGTTCGACGTTCGGGTGCTCGACTACTCCGAGCACGCCATGTCGGCCGGCGATAATGCCGCGGCCGCGGCGTACCTCGAGTGCTCTGTCAGCGAGCAGGTCCTCTGGGGTGTCGGCGTCTCCGGGTCCATCGTCACCGCTTCGCTGAACGCTGTCGTGTCGGCAGTAAACCGCGCGCTGCGCTAGCAGCCACCCACGACCTCCATTCCAATCCAACTTCGCCGGCATGCAGACGAGCGTCGCACGATCAATGCAGAGTCGCAGGCGCTTTGAAACACACGCAGCAGTCGGTCCAGTTTGTTCGTTGCCCACGCTGCGGGTGTCACTTGTCCGAGGGCTTCTGATATTTCGAGGAGAGCGAGCCGGACGGCGACTAACGCATGCACGTGCAGGCAGTAGACAGCGTTGACCACGTTCAGACGGCGCGGCGTCCGGACATGGCCCGGCCGAGGGTGAGCTCATCGGCGAACTCCAGGTCACCGCCCATCGGCAGGCCGGAGGCGAGCCGGGTTACCGTCAGCCCGGGGAAGTCGCGCAGCATCCGCGCCAGGTAGGTGGCAGTGGCCTCGCCCTCGGTGTTCGGATCCGTCGCGATGATCACTTCGGTCACGTCGTTGGCAGCTATCCGCGTCAGCAGCTCTCGGATCCGCAGTTGATCGGGGCCGACGCCGGACAGGGGATCAAGCGCTCCACCCAACACGTGATAGCGGCCGATGAACTCACGGGTGCGCTCCACCGCGAGCACATCCTTCGGTTCCTCGACCACACAGACCACCGTGGGATCGCGGCGGGGATCAGCACAGATCCGGCACGTCTCCTTCTCCGAGACCGTGCCGCAGACAGCGCAGAAGACCACCCCATCCTTGACCCGCTGCAGCGCCTCCTGCAGCCGCGTTACGTCCGCCGGGTCGGCAGCCAGCAGGTAGAAGGCCATCCGTTGCGCGCTCTTCGGCCCGACACCGGGTAACCGCCCCAGCTCGTCGATGAGGTCCTGGACGACGCCCTCGTACACAGTCATGATTCCGCCTCCGCGGGACGCAGTACGTCGGCGGGGATGATTCCGCCTTGCCGGGACGTAGCGCGCCGCAGGCCATTACACCCCAGGCAGGCCCAGACCCCCGCCAGGCCCACCGAGCGCGCTGGCCAGCGGACCCATCTTCTGCTGGGTGAGGTCCTGCAAGGCCTGGTGGGCGTCAGCCATTGCTCCCACCACGAGGTCCTGCAAGGTTTCCACGTCGTCAGGGTCAACGACCTTGGGGTCGATGGTCACGCTGAGAACCTCGCCGGAGCCGGCCAGTGTGACCAAGACCAGGTCACCTCCGGCCTGTCCCGTGACCTCCGCCTCGGCGAGTTCTGCCTGCGCGCTCATCAGCTGCTGCTGCATCTGCTGCGCCTGCTGCAGGATCATGTTCATATCGGGCGCTCCACCGGGTTGCACTGCGGCTCCTCTCGTCGATCGGGCCTTGCGGGGCACAGCGCACGACCCGTGTGGCCCAAGTGGCTATGTCACAGAGTAGTGATGTCATAGGGTAGTCACGTCGGCGCGAGAGAAATCGTGCGGTCGAGCCCTGTTTGGCCGTAGCGTAATGGGCGTGCAGCTCACCGGGGCGCAGCGCAGCCATCACGATGCTGTGCAGCGGCTGCGAGCCAGTTACCTGGCGATCCCAGCGGGATCGCCGGTACGGCTGGCCAAACGAACGTCGAACCTGTTCCGATCGCGCGCTGCGCCAGGCAGTCCGGGTCTGGACGTCTCCGGCCTTACCGGGGTACTGCACGTCGATCCGGCCACCCGCACTGCTGATGTCGCCGGGATGTGCACCTACGAAAACCTCGTCGCCGCTACCCTGCCGCACGGGCTCACCCCGCTGGTCGTGCCGCAGCTCAAGACGATCACCCTGGGCGGTGCGGCGAGTGGGTTGGGCATCGAGGCGGCATCGTTTCGCAACGGCTTGCCGCACGAGTCCGTCCTGGAGCTGGACGTGCTCACGGGCGCTGGTGAGATCGTCACCGCAACCCAAGGTGATGATCTGTTCGCCGGCTTTCCCAACTCCTACGGCACGCTGGGTTACGCCACCCGGCTGCGCATTGAGCTGGAACCGGTGCGCTCACACGTCGCGCTGCGGCACGTCCGGTTCGACGACCTTGATGCGCTGTGCAGCGGGGTGGCACAGATCATGACGACTCGGGCTTGGGATGGCGCGGATGTTGATTATCTCGATGGAGTGATGTTCTCCCCCACCGAGTCCTACCTGACATTGGGCCAGCGCATCGAGCATCAGGGGCCGGCCAGCGATTACACCGGGGCGCAGATCTACTACCGCTCGATTCAGCAGCGTGATGACGACGTGCTGAGCATCCATGACTACCTGTGGCGCTGGGACACCGACTGGTTCTGGTGCTCGGGTGCCTTCGGTGTACAGCACCCGGTGATCCGCCGGCTCTGGCCGGCTCGTTTACGCCGCAGCGACGTCTACTGGAAGATCGTGGCGCTGGCCAACCGTTTCGACCTGGAGAACCGCTTGGAGGTGTGGCGCGGTCGGCCGCGCCGGGAACGCGTGATCCAGGACGTCGAGATTCCGGTCGAACGCACCGCGGAGTTCCTGCGCCGGTTTGCCGAGCACGTCGACATCAAGCCCGTGTGGCTGTGCCCGTTGCGGCTGCGCGGCGACCGCGAGTGGCCGCTGTATCCGCTGCAACGCGCCCGCAACTACGTCAATGTGGGCTTCTGGTCGACCGTGCCGATCGCACCCGGCGGCACCGGCAGTGACGCCAATCGGGCCATCGAGCGCCAGGTTGACGCGGTGGGCGGCCACAAGGGGCTCTACTCAGACTCCTTCTACTCACGGGAGGACTTCGACGCTCGATACGGCGGTGAACATTACGCGGCGCTGAAGGAGCGCTATGACCCGGACCGGCGACTGGCGGACCTCTATGCGAAGGCGGTGCGACGTCGATGACGACCTTCCGGCGCTCTGGTCCGATGACGGCATCGACGACGGACCGGCTGTCACTAGCGGGAATCGTGGACCTGCTCACCGATGGCCGCTTCCCGGTCCGGTTCACCGCCTACGATGGTAGCGCCACCGGTCCACCCAACTCCGAGATCAGCGTGCACCTGTGCAATCCGCGCGGTGCCAGCTACCTGTTCACCGCGCCGGGCGACCTCGGCATGGCGCGGGCTTACGTCGCCGGCGATCTGCGCGCTTCCGGAGTGCACCCGGGTGACCCGTACCAGGCGATGCAGCTGATGGCCGATGAGGTCCATTTCCGGCGCCCGACCATGGCGGAGCTCGCGTTGATCGTCCGATCGCTGGGCTGGGAGGTGCTGCATCCGGTGCCGCCGCCACCTCAGGAGGCCCGGCCCCGGTGGCGGCGAGTCCTTGAAGGACTGGCCCATTCCCGCTACCGCGATTCCGAAGCGGTGCAGCACCACTACGACGTCTCCAACCGCTTCTACGAGCTGGTGCTCGGCTCGTCGATGACGTACACCTGCGCTGTTTTCGATCGCTCAGACGCGGATCTGGAGCAAGCGCAAGAGCGTAAGCACGAACTGATTGCCGATAAACTGGGCTTGCAGGCCGGGATGCGGCTGCTCGACGTCGGTTGTGGCTGGGGCGGCATGGTGCGCTACGCCGCCCGACGCGGGGTCCGGGCGCTGGGCGTCACGCTGTCTGCGCAGCAGGCCAGTTGGGCTCAACAGGCGATCCTCCGGGAGGGTCTGACCAAGATCGCCGAAGTGCGTCACTTGGACTACCGGGACTCCCCTGGCCGCGACTACGACGCGGTCAGCTCAATCGGCCTCACCGAGCACGTCGGAGTGCACTCCTACCCGTCCTATTTCGGGCAGCTGCTGGGCAAGCTGCGCCCCGGGGGCCGGCTGCTCAACCACTGCATCACCCATCCGCACAACCGGACCCCAGGGCAGACCGAGCTGTTCATTGACCGCTACGTGTTCCCCGACGGGGAACTTGCCGGTGCTGGCAAGATCATCACCGAGGTACAGGACGCCGGTTTGGAGGTACGCCATGTGGAGAATCTGCGGGAGCACTACGCGCTGACGCTCAAAGTGTGGTGCGCCAACCTCGTCGCGCACTGGGACGAGTGCGTGGCCGAGGTCGGCGAGGCCACCGCCCGAGTGTGGGGTCTGTACATGGCCGGTTCTCGACTGTCCTTTGAGCGCAACGGGATCCAGCTGCACCAGGTGTTGGCGGTGCGCCCGGACAGCACCGGCAACTCGCACGTGCCGCTACGCCCGTGGTGGTACTCGTGAGTGGCCGTTTAGCCTTCGTCGATGCGCCGAGCGCCAAGTTGCTCGGCGAGCAACGCCAGCGCGACCTCCTCGGGATCCTGACGGGTGGCATGCTCGTGACTCATACCGGCAGCCTCGGCGAGCATCGCCTCGTCGTCATCCACCGGTGGTTCCGGAGGCGGGGAAACGCTATCTTCCGATGCCTGCGCCGCTGGGCGGCGGCTGGCGGGATGCTCCGGTGGACGGGTCCGCTGTGACTGTTTCTGGGGCTGCACCTGGGCGCTGGGGATACCCGGGTCGCCACCGGAATGCTCGCAGCGCACCTGCCAGTCAACCCCCAGCACGGTGCGCAGCGCTGTTTTGATCAGCTCTACGTTGCGGTCCTCACCCAGCCGGCGCGCCAGCGGTGCGTTAGGCAGGTTCAGCACCAGCGTCGAGCCCTGCACCGTGTTGGCGGTGGCATTGCTAAGCAGGACTTGTGTGGTCCGGCTCTGCTCGCGCACCGCGTCCAACAAGGCCGGCCACACCCGTCGCACCGCGGCCGCATCGAGCTGCTCGGGCGCGACTTCGCGCCGCGCTTCAGCGGACGATGACTGCGTAGCCGGTGATGGCACGACAAGAGGTTCGGCTGGGCGGGTAGGTCGGCTCGATGGTTGCGCAGGGGGTGGGGTTTCGGCGACCTCAGCTGGGTCCGGTGCGTGCCCCTTGTCGGCCTCCGGCGCAGGGGGGGCGATGGTCAGCCGCCGTTCCAACCGCTCCAGCCGGTGCAACACCGCTGCTTCCCCCTCGGCGGCGGCCGGCAGCAGCATCCGGGCGCATAGCAGCTCCAGCAGCAACCGGGGCGCGGTGGCCCCGCGCATCTCGGTGAGCCCGTTGTGGGTGATCTCGGCGAACCGGGTGAGACTTCCCGCACCTAACGCTTCGGCTTGGGTGGTCATCGTCGCGAGCTGATCCTCAGGAACGTCGACCAACCCACGGCGGGCCGGCTCCGCGGCGACTCGCAACAGCACCAGGTCGCGGAAGCGCTGCAAGAGGTCGGAGGCGAAGCGCCGTGGATCATGTCCCGCCTCGACCAGCCGGTCAATGGTGGCGAATACCGCAGCGCCGTCCTGGGCAGCAAGGGCGGAGACCATGTCGTCGATCAGCGCCACGTCGGTGACTCCGAGCAGCGCCACTGCCCGCCGGTAAGTGATCCCCTCGGCGCCTGCCCCGGCGAGCAGCTGGTCCAGCACGGACAGCGAGTCCCGGGCAGATCCGCCGCCGGCGCGGATCACCAGCGGGTAGACGGCGGACTCGATGGTCACCGCCTCTGCCGCACACACCTGTTCCAGCAGCCCGCGCATGGTGCTCGGCGGCAGCAACCGGAACGGGTAGTGGTGGGTGCGGGAACGGATGGTCGCCAGCACCTTCTCCGGCTCGGTGGTGGCGAAGACGAAAACGAGGTGCTCCGGAGGTTCCTCCACGATCTTGAGCAAGGCGTTGAAACCTTGCGCGGTGACCATGTGGGCCTCGTCGATGATGAACACCCGGTACCGGGACTCAGCTGGGGTATAGAACGCGCGATCCCGCAGGTCGCGGGCATCGTCCACGCCGCCGTGGCTGGCTGCATCGAGCTCGACGACGTCGATAGATCCAGGACCCTCGGGGGCCAGCGCGATGCAGGACGAGCAGACCCCACACGGATCCGGCGTCGGGCCCTGCACGCAGTTCAGTGAGCGGGCCAGGATGCGCGCGCTGGACGTTTTCCCGCAACCCCGCGGGCCGGAGAACAGGTAGGCGTGGTTGATCCGTCCTGCCGAGAGAGCGATCCGCAGCGGTTCGGTGACGTGCTCCTGGCCGACCACCTCGGCGAATGTCGCGGGGCGGTACTTGCGGTAGAGGGCCAGTGCCACGGCCGCGAGGCTACCGGGCGCCCCAGACGGTCCTCACTGCACTAGGTGCACCTCCGGCAGCCCATCGCGCAGCTCCGCGGCCAGCCGGCGGTTGCATGTCCACAGCCGCACCCGGAAGCGCTCAGCGAGGGCGACATAGTGTGCGTCGTACGTCGCCCGCAGGCGGCGCTCGTGAGCGATTTCCAGTGCCCGGGAATGCAACTGTGCATCGCCGTGCAACTCGATAGGTAAGTGCAGGACGCGCCGCAACCCGTCTTGAGCCGTCTCCGCGGTGATCTCTGCTATCCGCTGCTGCTGATGCACTGCGTTGACGACCTCGTACGGCAGCAAGCTCGGCGCGATCAGCTCACCGCCCGACTGAATGAGCCGCTCCCAGGCGGCCACGGCGGCAGAATCCCCGTCGAGGATCCGTACTACCAGGCTCGCGTCAATGCACCCGGCCGTAACGCTCCTCATCCCAGTCGTCACTACCGACACGGATCGCCCCCTCCACATTGAAGTCCTTGAGCCGCTCGATCGCGCCCTCTGCTCGCAACCGCTCGTGGTACTCAGCAAGCATTGCGTTGGCTCGCGCCCACTTGTCGGACCGGCCGGCGCAGGCGGCTTCCCAGTCCTCTACGGACACCACCACGGCAACCTCCTTACCCGCTCGCTGAACGAAGACGACATCGTGGCGGGCCGTGACACCGTCGAGTAGCTCGCCGAAGCGCACTCGGGCCTCGGTCGCGCTGACTCTGCGTTCCGTTCCAGACATGCGAGCTCCATCCATCGATGGAGGCTACCCGTTGATCTATGACCCTTGGCGATCCCAGAAGCCCCTGACGTACAGCGCGCGCCGATCGACGCCACGCTGCTCCAGCAGGTACGCCCGAATCCGTCGCACCGTCGGGGTGTGCCCGGCGATCCAGATCCGGCCCTGTCCGGGCGGCAGCCGTACGCCACGCAGAGCGTCCTCGAGCACCGTGCTCTTGCCTGACGCACGGTCGCCACGGTGCAGCCAGCGCACCGTCCGACGGGCCGATTCCGGTATCGGCTGCTGCTCGGAGGCGTCGGGGATCTCCAGGTAGAGCAACGCACAGGCGTCTGCCGGCAGCATCTCCACGTAAGCCTGGATCGCCGGCAGGGCGGTCTCGTCCCCGGCGAACAGGTGCCAGTCAGCGTGGGGATCCGGCCGGTAGCGACCGCTCGGACCGACGAATTGCAGGGTCTCACCGGGCTGCGCCCGCCGCGCCCAGCTGGCTGCCGGCCCTTCGCCATGCAGCACGAAATCGATGTCCAGGCACGGTTGCGCGGCGTTGTAGTCACGAACTGTGTAGTCGCGGGACACCGGACACCCGCTGACCGGATCGGGAACGTAGATCTTCAGCGTCTGACCGGGAATGGCGCCCAAGGCACCCAGGCTGTCATCGATGAGCCGGACCCTCGTCATGCGAGGAGTCAGCGCCAGCACCGACGCGACCGTTGCGACGGTGCTGGCGACGCGCCCGCGCGCTGCGTCCTTGGTTCGCATCGGGCCTCCGTCCTGGACTCGGCTGCGCCAGTCCAGGACGGTTGGCCTGGAGGACAGCCTACTTAGCCGAGCCGGCCTCCGCGGCAGGGTCCGGCTCCGCGGCAAGGGTAGCCACGGCGTCCTTGACACGACCCTGCAGTGACCGGTACTCCTGGTTGCTCGTCAGCCGGGTCTTGACCTTGAGATCGAACACGTCCGGCGTTCGCCACGGTGATACCCACTTTGCGTCCACCTCGGCAGCGGCCTCTTGCTTGATCACGGACATCCGATCGCGCATTTCCGCCAGTTCCTGCCGCACAGCATCCACGCCGCCCTGGACCTCCGCACCATCCTGGTTCACGTTACGGTCCGCCTTCCACCATCGAGCCATGAGCGTGCCTGTGTGCCGCTGTCGGCTATCCCTAGTCTAGATGATCAGGCGTTTTGGCGTCGGTTCTCACGACCGCACCAGCCTGAAGGGGGTGCAGCGAAGACAACCTAGCTCGCTGAGTCGGCCTCCGTAGCAGTATCCGACTCAGCGGCAAGAGCCGCCTCGGCCTTCTGAACCCGCCCCTGCAGGGTCCGGTACTCGTTGTTACCCGACAGCCTGGTCTTCACCTTGAGATCGAACAACTCTTGGGTTCGAAACGGTGATCCCCACTTCTCATCCACCTCAGCGGCGGTCTCTTGCTTGATCACGGTCATCCGCTCGCGCATCTCCGCCAGCTCCTGCCGTCCAGCGTCCACGCCGCCCTGAACCTCCGCACCATCCTGTTTCACGTCACGGACCGCCTTCCACCATCGAGCTATGCGGTGCTCAGCGCGCCGCTCTCGGCGACATCTCACCTTAGATGATCGGTTCTGTGACGTCGGCATCTCACAGCCGCGTGACACCACTGACCGGGTGACGGCTACCGCAGCCAGCTGACACATGAAGGGGACCCCGCGCACCCGTCAGAGCCTGCTGACCCTTGCTGCCTTCCGACCCTGGGGGAGTTCGCAAGATGGACGCCGCGCGGGGTCCGCTACCCAGTCTAGGGGCTACCCCGCCCTGCGCACGACAGACCCCGGCGAGAGGCTTCTACCTGCCGTGTTGGCTGGTAGAGGGCGCTGCCGGTAACCTCCCGAGCGGAGGATTCGCCTAGTGGCCTATGGCGCACGATTGGAAATCGTGTTGGGTGTTAAAGCCCTCGCGGGTTCAAATCCCGCATCCTCCGCCACCTACCAGCACAAACACCGGTCGCCATGATCGGCAGGTGGCCAACGCTCCTGCGGCTCGTCTCAGTTTCCGTCTCAGTTGACCAAGGTCGCGTCACCACGCGGGCCACCAGCAGGTGTCGATCCTCGGGTTGAGGCGAACGAGAGCCGTGATCCGCGCCGACAGCAGTGCGCGCGGCCTGACGGCCGTGCTCGCGCGGGCTGGCCAGAGCGGGCGCGGTGGCCGGATGGGGAACACCGGCTGCCGTGGTGTCGTGACCGAGCCGGTCGGCCACAGTGGGCGAGGCGACCCTGCGAAGCTAACACGGTTGCCCGTTGTAACCGGTCTGGTTTCATGTGACGCTTATTGGGGACAGAGTGGGCCGGTCTTGGACAGAGCGGGCAGGCCAACGACCTCATCAGGTGTCAGTTCACGACCAGCGACGACGTGACAGATGTGGTTCGCCCACGCCTCGGGGCGGAGATCGATGACGACTGCTGACCCGTCCTTCATGACAAGGAGCCGCGAACCGTCTGCAGACGCGTCGACGCCTGTATATTCACCTGGGAGTTGGAGCGAGTACACAGGGGACTCGCTTCCCACCTGCCATAACGCTACCCGGTTCTGGGTGCCTATCATGATGCTCCCAGCCCGCCGCAGATCCGCAAACTGAAAGGGCGGTGGATCGGCTTCGGATAGTCGTCCGAGCAC
>JALZDU010000309.1 GCA_030862405.1 Actinomycetota bacterium
CAGGGCAAGGGCGTTGTTGTTGAGTCCAAACGGCGGCGTGCCCTCCAGCGCGGTGTAGAGCGTGGCGCCCAGGGAGAACACGTCCGACGAGAAGCCGGCGCTGTTACCCTGGGCGACTTCCGGGGCCAGGTAGGCGGGCGTCCCGGTCAGCATCCCCGTGGCGGTCACGGTGACATCACCAACGGCATGAGAGATACCGAAGTCGGTGATCTTGACTGTGCCATCGTCAGCGAGCAGTACGTTGCCCGGCTTGATGTCGCGGTGCACGATGCCCACCTTGTGCGCCGCGGCCAGCGCGGAGGCGATCTGGCTGCCGATGCTGGCGACTTTCTCGGGTGGGAGCACACCCTGGATGGACAGCACCGTTGCCAGGCTCCTAGACGCCAGGTACTCCATAATCAGGCACGGTTGGCCCTTGTGCTCGACCACGTCATAGACCGCGATCGCGTGCGGGTGGTGCAACCGGGCGGTGATACGCCCCTCCCGCATCGCCCGGCGGTGAGCCTCGTCAGCCTCACTTTCGCTCAGCCTCGGTGGCAGCAAGAGCTGTTTGATCACGACGGTGCGGTGCAGGCGCTCGTCCTGCGCCTGCCACACCACCCCCATCGCCCCACTGCCCAAGCGCGAGACCAGGCGGTAGCGCCCAGCGATCAGCTCACCCTCGTCGCTCACTGCCACTCCCGGGAGACCGATGCATGCTTACCTTGCGTAGTGCCCCCGACCATCTCAGGCTAACGTCATCCCCGGCGCTGACGCGGATGAGCCCGCTGCTACGGGCGGTGTCAGCAAGGTCCCAACGAGGCTATTGGTGTTCTACATCACAGGCACCGCACCGTGGCGGCGATCAACCTCATCTCAACGCTCGCCCTGCACGCAAGGCACCATTATGATCATCTCCACGCTTTACCTACCCGGAAAGGCCGCTAAGGTCCAGGACCAGTCCGCACCGACCGGAGGCCTCAGCGCTGCTCACAAGAGATACCCGAGCATGATCGGCATTGTCCGGGTAGTCGCTTCTGGTAATCGCTAGGCCGCAGGTTCAAGTCCTACAGGGAGCATGCGACGCACGTCGGCGATGACCAATTCGTGGGGTCAGATGAGACGTCGTCGGGTGGCACGGAAGCGAAATGAGCGGACGCCCAGCTCGGTGTGCGCGTCGATCAGGCCAGCAGCATGCAGCCGGGCGGGTAATGTCCCCGGGTCGACCACGACCATTGTGTCGAGCATATGCAACACCCGGAACCGCAGGCTTAGCCGGCCGTCCGACCCGGCAAATGTCCCGCCCGGGCGGAGCACCCGCGCCGCCTCGCTGAAAAGCCGGTCCTGCTGCTCGGGAGAGGGAACATGGTGCAGCATCGTGAAGCAGACGACGACGTCAAACGCGGCGTCGGCGAACGGTAGCTCGGCACCATCGCCAGTGCGGATGTCGACCCGTTCGCCAAACTCGCTGCGAAGGCCTGCGGCTAGGCCTGGATCAACCTCGACTGCGGTAACCCTGCCGCCGCGCTCAAGCAGCCAGCGAGTCGTCACGCCGTAACCAGGCCCAATCTCCAGCACGTCGCCGTCAAGGCGGACGCCCTCGCAGGCCCACGGCAGCTGCGAGCGCATCCGGTCAGCCCACTTGTCGGACCGACAGATCCGCCGGTGAATCAGGTTCATCGACACGGCAACCACGCTAGGAGTCATCGAGGCGCAAGCCAGGCAAGCAGCCGGGTTCGGCGTCGACGTCGCGGGTTGGTTGATCACCCGCTGTGCCCATATGAGAAGTCCGCATCACGTGGCGGCGTCGAGGACGAGGCGGGTGGTTAGTGCGCAAGTCCCCCCACGGACTTGAACCCCACAGCTGACTCGCATGAACCCCCACTCCGCCGCAGCTCAGAAGCGATAATGGGTCAGGCGGTTGGTTAATTCGTGCAGCAAGCGTGCCTCGTGACACGGCTTGTGACGCGAACCAGGGTCGTCCAGTGTCCTATGACACGACAACTTTGAATCTCTGGCATACCAAAGTCGCAGGTAGACCGCGTAGTATGCGCCGTCGAGCCTCTTCCTAAACCGTGTGTCGCAGGTTCGAATCCTGCCGGGGGCACCAAGGCAGAGCCACGCATGGGCCTTGAGCTGCGCATTCGTTGTGCGGCCGCTGGGGCGAGACTCGAACTGTGGGGCACAAGAGTCGAAGCTGATGCACGGATTGTGTTAGT
>JALZDU010000322.1 GCA_030862405.1 Actinomycetota bacterium
CCCCCCCCGGATTTCAGCCCGGCTCGGGGCGTGGTCTGTCGATGATCTGGACCCGGAGGTAGACTTCGTAGTCGCCCGCGCCGTCGCTGTTGACCCAGAACCGGTGAGTATAGGGCTCACCGGTGGACGTCCTGCCAAGAGTCGGCGGGTCGACGTATCCCGTCTCCCGGCCAAAAATAGTCGCGCCCTGCTGACCGACGTAGTCGTCGGCGAGCCCCAGGCCGGCGACCAGTCCCTTGGCGACGAGTGCTCCTACCGGTCCGTTCACGATCAGTGCAGCGATCTCCGCAGCCGGCCCGATGCTTCCGGTGTTTCCGTTGGCCGCGGCCGACAGGTCGTAGATTGCTGCGGCCTGCTGGGATGCCTCAGCCACTTCCTGCATGGCCTTGGTCACCTTCTCCCGCGCCGCCTTGACCGAACCCTGGTCATTCTCGTAGACGGCCACATGAACCGAGCCGGTCACTACGGGCAGATCATCGGCGAGCACCTGTGGTACCACCACCTCGTCTCCCTTGTTGACCGAGTACGGGCCGTAGGAAATGGTCGCCGACTTCTTGTTTCCGGTCCAGGACACGACGAAGTAAGGCTCGTCCTTTTCGCTCAACTCTCCGGACTCCTCGAAGCACTTGAACCCGACGAACCAGACCTTCACATTCTGGTCCACAGCGACCTCTGTGGTCCCGTCCTGCTTGGCGACAATGTAGCCGCCGCTCATCGCCCATCGGGCTTCGGTGCCGGTCACCTGCACCGCTCGCAGCGGGACGCCGACCGGGCTGGCGACCCCGCCGCTCGACATGTAGGACCGCAGCACCCGGTCCATTAGCTGGTGCGTCGAGGCAACGTAAGGCTGGATAGCCTTGAGGCGCCAGCCCTGCTGCCACAGTTCGTCGTACTTGGCCCGGTAGTGCTCGTAGGTCCAGCCGTAGACCTGGATTTCACCGGCGGTGCTTTGCTGCCACACCGCGGTATAGCGGACCTGGTCGCCAGAGAGCACGAACGGCTGCAAGATCTTCAGCCGCCAGCCCTGCTGCCACAGTTCGTCGTACTTGGCCCGGTAGTGCTCGTAGGTCCAGCCGTAGACCTGGATTTCACCGGCGGCGCCTTGCTGCCACACCGCGGTATAGCGCACATCCTCCGACGGCCGCGCCGCAAGCCGACTTGGGCTGGTTAGCGCGTCGCTGGTGTCACCGCTCTTGGTTATGGACATGGTTTGCTCCGATAGTCATGCCGCCGGGGGCGGCTGTGGTATCCGGCGCGTTGGTGCCGCCGGGGCATACTTTGACAACCCACTCGCCCGTTGAGTGTCCGCAGCGCGTTCCATGTTCTATGATGATCTCCTTTGTTGTCGGTGACACTGCCGGACAGTGTTGTTGCCTTGCTGATGAAGCCGGTCGGCTGAAGGTTCAACCCGGTTCGAAGCCGAGCCGGCTCCAGGTGATCGGACCAACGATTCCGTCCACGGTGATGTCATTGCGGCGTTGGAAGTGCTTGACCCGGCCTTCGGTCTGCGATCCGAAGACACCGTCCTCGGTCAATCGTAGCTGCGATGCGTCCGACTTGTTCAGTGCTTGCTGAAGCTCGCGAACCGCCTCACCCCTGGCACCCAGCCGGAGCGTGGGGCGCATGGTGGTGAGTCTCCAGGAACGGGGCGAGTCGTAGCCGGACTGGCCTAACGACACCGACACGTGGGTATGGGAAATGTGTGGGTTGGCGCCGGAGTAGCGGCGCCACGCCCAGCCGCTGGTCGTTGACGCGATACGGCGGTCGCTGATGACATAGGCGCCCTTGCCCAGCGCCGGGTGGCCGGCCTTGCCAAGCCTGACCACATGGTCGGCAATCAGGCGCCCAATGCCGGTGTCGGCGCCGTGTCCGGCGTCGATGTCGAGGGCTCGGACCACCCCGATGCCCTTGTTGTCCTTGACCCAAGGATTATGATCGCTTGTGCGTTTCGCGTGAGCGGCGTCACCGATCCATCCATCGCTCGTCTTGTCGCGGTCGGGGAATCGGCTGTTCAGCTCGTCGCGGAGCTCGGCAAGGCTAGCTGCGAGTCTGTAAGCCATCGGGAACTTCCTCATCAGTCATGTATTGCTCGGGATCGTCGTCCTCGGTGAGCGCGAACATCGATTGATCGACTTCGTCGAGGCGGTCGTCGTCGTACACCCGTGGCTTGGTCATCGAGTCCCTTTCGAGTCTGGTGGCACTGGAGCAGGTTGCCGTCACTAGCGTGACGGCTGGCGGTAGACGCCGGTAGTGGGGAAAACACTCAATTCAGCATCGACGGGTCTCACTGCGTGATGAGGATGTGGAACGGGATCTGATTGCCGTTCTGATCAAAGCGGATATCGCGCAGCGATTCCATGTGCTGGACGAACATCAGGTATGACGACGTGTTCTCCACCGCCTGCTGCACGGTCAGGGCAGCGTACTTCGCGTACTCGTGCTCGTAGGCGTGATCGACCATCATGCCGATCTGGTGCCCCGACTCGTGCTGGATCATCGCCGCCTTGTACCGGGGACCGTGCACGATGAAACTGTCGTTCGTGAGGTAATGCTGGGTGATGTTGATCAACGATCGGTCACTGGCGGTGTAACCGGGGTACTCCGGCTTGGAGCCGTCCGCCACCGCCTCCTCCGAGGTACGGAAACGGAGCACCTCCTCCAACCTCAGCAGCCGGTCGCGCAGCTCCTGCATCCGGAACCGGACCGTCGGCAGGTGCTGGGCTGCGGTGGCCGAGTTGGTGATGTGGAAGTGGGTGCGCAGCGCGTCGCCCAGCACCGGGTCGAGGGCTGGCCAGGTGTTGCCCAGCGCGGCGAGCCGGGCGAGCGCGATGCCGATCCACCCGATCGCGAGCCTGCGGGCCGGCTCGACCGCGGCCAGTTCGGCCAATCCCGGCCAGTTGCGGGCCACCGCCAGCAACGAGCTGTCTCCGAACAGGCTGTCCCAGCTCAGCCGGGAGTAGTGGTCACCGAGGAAGAAGTAGGCCTTTCCCTGGTAGCGCTCGCGCCCGTTGACGCAGCCGTCCACGCCCCCGACGATGCCCTGGACCCGGCGTTCGGCGAAGGGCTTCGGATAGCCCGCACTGAGGGTGTTGCTGGACCAGCGGTAGCGGACGTAGTCGAGCTCACGTAGGAAGTACCCGTAGGCGGCGCGGCTGCCCTCACCGGACCAGGCATCGTCGAAACCCGCCAGATACGCTGCCGGCAGTGGCCATGCCGACATCGGGTAGGGGCCGGCTCCGTGGCCGGTTCCCCAGTCGTACTCGACGTACTGGGCATCGCGGAAGAAATAAGCCTTTCCGGCATACGGACCGGCGCCGTTGAGCGCGCCGGTGACGCCGGAGTTGAAGGGGGCCGGCAAGTCCCATTCACTCATCGGGCGCGGACCGTGGTCGACGGCCCGGCCACCGCGGTCCGCACCGGCGGTCCAGTCATAGGCGAGGTAGGACTGGCCGACGAAGAAGTAGGCATACTTCGCGTACGGTCCGACTCCTTCCAGGGCGGCATCGAACATGGCGACTCCTGTTCGTGATGGAGTGGTTAGGTGAAACCAGCCCGAGTATCAAGCGGCGATGGGCGCGGCGAGGGCTGATATCGAGCTTGACAAGCTTGCCCACGCGGCCTGCCTCCGATTCGGGTTTGGGCCTGTCCTGTTCAGCGGAGGTGGCACAGGACAGGCCCGTCTGCGATCGCCTCTTTCGTGAGAATTTCTAGCGATCTATAGGCACCAACTCGCTTTTCACAACATCGACGCGATGCCCGGTGATGACGGTCAGTGGGGCCGCGCTTTCGCCGTGTTCACCCATGCTCGGCTGTGTGACCGTGAATACGTCTACGGCTAGGACTGACTCACCTTCCCCGGGAACAACCTCTACGTGCGCACCACTCTCCGGATCGGGAAAGGTGACTGAGACCACGTTACCACTGGCATCATAAACAACTTGAGCATCCATCGAACTATCTCCTAGGAGATCTGAGACATGTATATATCGCAGGAGCACGCCGTTGTGCCGATATTCTTGAAGAACATTACAAACCGGCGCTCCCGACTGTTGTCCGGCTTCCAATGTCCTCATTGTATGTGTTTACGAGTTCAATTCTGGCTGGTACGCCCACCGCGCTGGTCGTTGGTAAACTGTCGACGATGATCACCGCGTTCTTCGGCGTGTTGTTCCAGACAGTACCCGCAACCTGTCCTGCATTCAGCGCGATCGTTGCAATCTTGAAACGATTCACTGTCGCCATGAGTTCCACTCCTTGCTCAGTCCGGTGACCCGGTGACATTGGGTGGCATAGCCCAACGTCCACTTTGCTAGGACATCAGTGCCGGCTTGATCGGGGCAATACGTAGTTGTACGTACGCCTGGCCTTGATCATTCACGGGGTGAGTAGGTTCGCTGATATCTGTTCCGGCGTGGCTTCCTCTTTTTGATCTTTGGGGATGCCAGAAGGAGATCGTCAATGTGTTGGCTGGCCTGGGATGTCCCGGGCCTGATCTCCCCGTCGGAGGTTGGCTGTGCGAGCGATCGATGAGCAGGTGGAGTGGACCGCGCGGACCGAGGACGTTCCGCTGCGGCAGCTGGTGGCGGTGCCGGTGGACGTGGGCAAGTCCTCGGCGATGAGTGATGGCGTGCGACTTCACCCGTCGGACGATCATGCCGGCGGTGGAGTTCCCACTGACCCGCAATGGCGTCGCGGCGATGCTCGCCGGGCTCCGTCGTGCGCTGCCGGCCGATGTCCGGCTGGTGCGGGTCGGGGTGGAAGCGGCCGGGCACTACCACCAGCCGATGATCACTCCTGGTGTGTGGCCGCAGGGTTGGCAGGTCATCGAGCTCAACCCCGCGCACGTGACCGCGCAACGGCGCGTCAACGGCAGTCGAGGCGTCAAGACCGACCGGGTCGACCTGATCGCGATCGCGGATCTGCTGCTGGCCGGTCGCGGTGTCCAGGTCATGGTTGGTGATGCGCCACTGCTGGAGTTGCAGGCGTGGGTGGGGCATCGGCGGCGGCGGGTTGAGGTGCGCACCGCGACGAAGAACCAGCTGCTCGGCCAGCTTGACCGGGCCTTCCCTGGGTTGGGCGGGACGCTTGCCGACGTGCTGGGCAGCAAGGTCGGCCGGCTGGTTGCCACCCACTTCGCGGACCCGGCGCGGCTGGCCCGCCTGGGCGCTGAGCGGTTTCGCGACTACGCCGCCCGCCGTGACGTGCGCGTTACCCGGCCGATGGCCGAGCGACTGGTGGCCGCTGCCCGCGACGCACTGGCCACCCCGGGCGCGGCGGTGGCACGCGAGGTACTCGCCGCCGACCTCGCCCTGCTCGCCGATCTCGACGACCAGATCAGCGCCGCGGAAGCCCGCATCACCGCGCTGCTACCCGTCACCGACTACCAGATCCTGACCACCACCCCGGGCTGGAGTGCCATCCGGGCCGCGAGCTACGCCGCCGCGCTCGGCCCGCGAACCCGCTGGACATCGGCCGCCAAGATCTACCGGGCGGCCGGGCTGACCCCGATCCAATACGAGTCCGCCGGCCGTCGCCGCGACGGCGGAATCAGCCGCGAGGGCTCGGTCCACCTGCGCCGCGCCCTGATCGAGCTGGGCATCGGGCTGTGGCAGCGCGACCCCAGCTCCCGCGCCTACGCGCAGACCCTGCGGGCCCGCGGCAAGCCCGGCGGCATCATCGCCTGTGCACTGGCGCACCGCGTGGCAACAAGATCGCCTACGCGATGGTTCGTGACCAGGTTTCATTCGACCCGACCCGCTGGAGCTGACCATCACCTACCCTGCTTCCCAACCCAGCTGGCCGATGGCATGCTGGCGGGCAGGAAGGCCGGATCAGACGCCGTGGTCGCTATGACGGACCCCCGGGTCACGTCGCTACTAGCTTGGCGCCCGGCCTTCCGCCATGAGTGGAGCTCGAACGACGCCAGATGACCCGCGCGACAGCGCGAGGTCGCATACGTCAGCGTGAGCCCACGGCACCCACCACACATTCCCCGACCCAGCCCACACACCACGCCAAACTGAACCGCCCTGGGCGGTTCACAGCCTCGCGCGACGCGAGGCCCCTCAGCATGCCCAAACAGCGAGTTGACAAGACCTACAGCCAGCTAGTTCCGGTTGGGGACGACGTCGGGTGACGGCTCCTCGCGGGGGTAGGAGTCGCGCTGCCCCTCGGGAACAATCAGGCAGGGGCTGGAGACCCGGAACAGCAGCATCGGCGCGTCCGCGTTCTC
>JALZDU010000325.1 GCA_030862405.1 Actinomycetota bacterium
CCGTCCCCGTTGTCGATGATCCTGTACTGGGTCTTCTGGGTGATCGCCGCAATCGCCGTGATCATGGGGGTCCTCGACCTCCTAGGCATGGCCCGCGGGCGGCGCTCGCGCATCTGACCTCGGCTAACCCGCCAGCCTCGCCGAGACCCGGTGCAAGAGGGGTCGGGTCCGACCAAGATCGTCACCACCGCGAGAAGTACTCCGAGCCCGGCAGCCGCCCGACGCCCGAACTCGTGCAGGTTGTGAGCGAGATGATCTGCTCGGCTCACTCCACGGCGCCTGGGTACGTCCGGTGCACTCCGGCGGCGTGGGCGAGCGCCTCCCTGACTCACGCCGCGCGGCAGGCGCAGCTCCCGTTGCCGGCCGCCGAAGTGCCGCGGCTCGAATCTGCAGCCTCCGCCTTGCAAAGCTGGTGCGCAACGTCGACACCAGCCACGACCAGCGACGACAGTTCGCCGGGAGCCGTCGTGAGCCACCTTGTGCACGCCGATCAACCGTAGTTCGTGTCACGCGCTGCGTCACGATGCCGGGTTGACGTCGGCGGCCCGGGGGCCGAGTAGGCAGTCGGCGGTGCGGGAGAGGGCGGGGGACACGGGCTGTCTGTGGCCGTTGATCAGTATCGACGGGGGCGGGCCGAGCGTCTCTACTGGTAGTCCTTGAGCCGACGCGGGGACTCGAACCCCTAACCTTCCGCTTACAAGATCGCTGGCCGGGGCTGGACGGGCCGGTTATCGCTGGTCATGCTGCTCCCGCTCCTGTCCCTGGTGCATCCGATGCCTCCCGGCGTCAGAGTTTCGGTGACAGACCCGGTGACAAAGTGTCCATAGTGGTCGGACGGCTGCCCAGGGTCTGGCCATCAGGGGACCCAGTCACAGTGTGATCGTCTGACTTTCACCATACCTGGCGTCGATCATGCGGGGGCGGCGCAGTGCCTTTGGCGGATCACGTCAGAACCGAGCCCAGGGCGCCCTGCATGACGCGAGGCACGGTGCAATAGTTCCAGCGGTGACGGTAGTGGCTGGGATCGGTAGCGTGGGCGTCAGCTGTCGAGTTGGGTAGAGGGGGTGTAGTGGCGAGGGTATTCGTCAGCCACGCCGGTGATGGCAGTGATCAGGCCCGTGAGGTGCACCGGTGGCTGGTCGAGGCCGGCCATGAAGTCTTCCTGGACCGGGATCGCCGCGATGGGATCCTGGTCGGTGAGCAGTGGCGTCAGCGATTGCATGAGCGGCTGCGGTGGGCCGATGCGGTGGTGTGTGTGCTCACCTCGGCCTATCCGGCGTCCCGGTGGTGTGCTGCTGAGGTCGAGATCGCCCGGTCCCGGGGTAGCCGATTGCTGCCGATCCGGGCCGAGCCGGGTGTCGTCGATCCGGCGCTGGAGTCGGTCCAGCACATCGATATGGCGCGGGATCCGGCCGCGGCCCAGGCTGAACTGGTCGCGGTGTTGCACCCGGTCGATGCCGCTGGGGGTCTGGGCTGGCCGGACGATCGGTCTCCGTTCCCGGGACTGCATCCGTTCGACGTCGATCAGCATCGGATGTTCTTCGGCCGCGACGAGGAGAGGAAGGAGCTCGCCGAGCTGCTGCGCGCGCCTGCCGTGCGCGCCGGGGGCACGGCGCTGCTGGTGGTAGGCCCCTCGGGGTGTGGGAAGTCCTCGTTGGTCCGCGCGGGGCTGCTGCCGGTGATGGCAGGCGAGCCGGGGTGGTGGACGCTGGCGCCGGTCGTGCCGGGCGCCGACCCGGTCACGGCGCTGGCCCGGGAGCTGGCGACCACGGCCCGGCGGATCGGCCTGGGCTGGACGGTGGCCCAGGTTCGCCAGCAGGTCGACGACGGGGGCCTGGTGGGGCTGGCTGACGAGCTGCTGCTGGCCGCCCCCGGCGGACCGCAGCGTCGCCTGCTGATCGTGGCCGACCAGTTCGAGGAGCTGCTCACCCAGACCGCGCCCCTTGAGCGGGCACGGTTCGTCGAGCTGCTGCGCCCAGCGCTGGCCGGGCCGGTGCAGCTGGTGGCCACGCTGCGCTCGGAGTTCCTCGACCAGTTGCTGACCGACCCCACCGTGGGCGGGATCGCGACGCACACCTACACGCTGCGGCCGCTGGGCCGCGCGGGGCTGCGCGCCGCGATCGAACGCCCGGCCCGGCTGGCCGGGATCGAGGTGGAGACCGCTCTGGTGGACCGGCTGGTCGAGGACACCGACACCGGGGAAGCGCTGCCGCTGCTGGCGTTCACCCTTGCCCAGCTCGCCGAGGGCATCGGCCGTGGGGGGCAGCTCTCAGCCACCCGTTACGACCAGCTCGGCGGGGTACGGGGGGCTCTGACCCGTCAGGCCGATGCGGCCCTCGCCGCGGCGGTCACCGCCGGGGGCCGCCGCGAGCAGGAGGTGATCGCGGGGCTGCTTGGGCTGGTGACCGTGGATGAGCAGGGGCGTCCCACCCGCTGGCGGGCCCGCCGTGACGAGCTGCCCCGACCGGTGGTCACCGAACTGGGCGCCTTCGTCGAGTGCCGGCTGCTGACCACCGACGATGCCAACGGCAGCGGGGTCGTTATCGGAGTCACCCATGAGGCGTTCCTGTCAGCCTGGCCACGACTGCACGAGGCGATCATCGAGAACGCGTCGGCGCTGCGAGCTCGCCGCGCGATCGACCATGCCGCGACTGCTTGGCACGACCATGACCGCCCACCGGTTCGCTTGTGGGGCGGCGGCCATCTCGCGGCCGCCGTCGCAGACACGGGCGCCCACATCGGTGCCGGATCAGTATCGCCCACCGCAGCGCCACCGCCGGCGTGGGGAGCCGCCCATTGGTTGCCCCATCGAAATCGAGTGTTGGTCGCTGATCGCATCGATCTCAACCCGGCCGCACGTGATTTCCTGCACGCCAGCATCCGCCGCGACCGCTACCGCCGCTGGCGTATCGTCACGGTGCTGTCGGTGCTGCTCGTCCTCGCCCTGGTCGGTGCGGGTATCGCGGTCATCCAGCAGCAGGCCGCGCAAGAACAGCAGCGGCTTGCGACCGCTCGCCAGCTCATCGCCCAAGCCGACACTATCCGGGACACCAACCCCAGGACCGCGCTGCAACTCGGCATCGCCGCCCAGCACATCCACCCAAGCAACGAAACCCAGTCCAGCCTGGTGAAACTACTCGCCAATACCCGCTACGCGGGAACCCTGACCGGCCACACCGGCTCGGTGTTCTCGGTGGTGTTCGCCCCTCACGGACACATCCTGGCCAGCGCCGACAGCGGCGACGGCGACGGTGGCGCGGTGATCCTGTGGGACCTCACCGACCCGGCACAGCCCCAACGGCTCGGCCAGCCCCTCACCGGCCACACCGGCGCGGTGGCCTCGGTGGCGTTCGCCCCCGACGGGCGTACCCTGGCCAGCGCCGGCACCATCGACGGTGTGATCCTGTGGGACCTCACCGACCCGGCACAGCCCCAACGGCTCGGCCAGCCCCTGACCGTCCACCCCGGCCCGGTACTCTCGGTGGGGTTCGCCCCCGACGGACGCACCCTCGCCACCACCGACAGCGACGGCGCGGTGATCCTGTGGGACCTCACCGACCCGGCACAGCCCCAACGGCTCGGCCAGCCCCTCACCGGCCACACCGGCCCGGTGTACTTGGTGGCGTTCGCCCCCGACGGGCGCACCCTCGCCACCGCTGGCGACATCGACGGCGCCGTGATCCTGTGGGACCTCACCGACCCGGCACAGCCCCAACGGCTCGGCCAGCCCCTCACCGGCCACACGGGCTCAGTACTCTCGGTGGCGTTCGCCCCCGACGGACGCACCCTCGTCACCACTGGCGACGACGGCGCGGTGAGCCTGTGGGACCTCACCGCCCTCAATGATCTCCGAAACCACGCTGTGGAGCGCGCCTGCTCCGTCACAGAGCGGGGCCTGGACCGTGACGAATGGGCTCGCTACGTCTCCGGACTGCCGTACCAGGACACTTGCCGCGGTTGACCGGCGCCGCAAACGATCGTCTGTACGTCACCCGCCGCTGATCTTGCCTGGCCCGGTCAGCCGTGTCGCGCAACCCGTCGCCGGATTCAGTGTCGCGCTGTAACGCCGGTAGATGTTTGTGCAACTATCAGGGCATGCGAG
>JALZDU010000333.1 GCA_030862405.1 Actinomycetota bacterium
GCCCGATCTCGGCGCGGACACTCGGGCGGGCGAGGGCGCATCAGCACAGCCTGCCCGCTTGCGATGACCCGCCGATGCAACAGTGCCCCCGGTTTCGGTGTCGCCGGCCGCGCGTTGGCGTTGGAGGAATTCCCGGGCGTCGAGGTGGTAGTGGGTCTGGGTGATCGCGCTGCGGTGTTGAGTGGTGTTGAGCTGACGGTTGCCGATGCTGACAGTCGGTGATGGTGGCGGTTGCCAGACCAGACTGGGACGGGCGCGGTGCCGTTATGGCGGGCGTAGGCGCGCCGGGACCGAAACCGCGTGACGTCGGCTGTCTCGCCGGATGATTTTCGCGGCGGTTAGTGTCGCGCAGCCGCTGATCGTCATCAGGTGGGAGCGAGCTGGGTGACCAGCGGGCTAGGCTGTGATATGGCTCAGCAGATGGTCACAGACCGACTGATCCTGCGGACTTGGCACATCGACGACGCGCAAGCGGCACTGGACGTCTTCGGGCACTTCGACGTTGCACGATGGCTCAGTCCGATCATGGGCCAGGTTCTTGACCTGCCGGCCATGCAGCTGCTGTTGCAGCAGTGGATCGTTGAGGACGCCCGGGCGATTCCACCCGCAGGCCGGTGGTGCATCCAGCGGCAGCAGGATGAGCGTGTGATAGGTGGGGCGATCTTGTTGCCCCTGCCGCCGGGCAACGAGGACCTTGAGATCGGCTGGCAATTGCATCCCGAGGTCTGGGGCCACGGCTATGCCAGCGAGACCACATACGCTCTCGCGCAGTGGGCATTCAGCCAGGGGACGGACGAGATCTTCGCGGTGGTCAGGCCGGATAACACTCGTGCCGCAGCGACGGTGCGCCGCAACGGCATGGAGTGGGCCGGGGTGACCAGCAAGTATTTTGGGTTGACCATGCAGGTGTTTCGACTGCGACCAGCAGACCTCAACCGCTCAGCACAGCAAGCAGACCTGCCACCGCACTTCGAGGTCCGGTGACCGCCAGGTCGGGCACGCACGCGGTGAAGGGATGGTGAGTGTCACACCACCAACCGCAGAGTCGGCTAGGCACTGCACCCCTCAACTGAGGCCGATCCGTCGCCGCGTCATCTGGAATGAGGCAGAAAGCTGGCGCGCTTGTCTGACTACGCTTGACGGGCGCCGGCGTGGTGACGGGGTTGGGTGGATGCTGGAGTTATTCGACACGCCGCTTCGACGTCGCCCCCGAGCGCGGAACAAGTACGTTAAGCTGCAGCAGTAACCTAATTTTCGAATGTTCGGAGGATAGTGCGGGCCGTTCTCATCATCGTTCTGCTTGTGATCTGGCTTATTGCGGCGGTTATGGGTTCGCCTTCGAAGGTCTGCTTTGGCTCGCAATCATTGCGATAATCCTGTTCGTAGGTACCGCCGCGATCGGGTTTGTCCGACGCAACGCCATCCGCAGTTAGCCTTGATCATTCGTGGGGCCGGCGGGTGCGCCTCATCGCATCTTGGGTGTTGATCTCCGGCTTTGGGGACTGTTGATCTTATTTTCAAGTTGCGATCAAGTTGGAGTTCCGACTCTCGCCTCGGGTGGGCGCCTTAATGCGACAGTGCCTCCTGATCTACAACGAGAAGCACGCGACGCTCGCCCTCAACGAGTACCTCTGCCACTTCAACGACCCCGAGGAGAAAAACCGGTGCCGCCCGAAGTGGTCTCCGAGTGTCCCGGCCAGCAGGATCAGCGTGGCCAGGGTGAGGGTGTAGGCGTTGACGATCCATTTGCAGCGTGCGAAATCAGCATCGAGGTCGCGATCGATCGAGGGTAGCGCGATGTTCACCATGGTCGCGTCGAGCATGGCCAGGCCCGATCCGGCGATTGTGGGCAGCGCCCACCGCCCGGCGGGTGTACCCATCCTCACCCGCGCCGAGGGAGGATTTGTCACTATTGCACTTATTCTCGCGCAACCGCGCCGACTGCGGTAGGCAGGAACAGTGACCATGCCGCCGTCGTCCCCCTGCGCCCGGTTGCTGCTCGGGCCGGCGCTGCGGCATGTGGGCAGGACGACCGCAGCGGTGTGGGTGCAGACTGATCGCCCGGCCGAGGTGGAGGTACTAGGCTGCCGGGCATCGACGTTCACCGTCCGCGAGCAGCACTACGCGCTGGTGGAAGTCAACGGGCTGCAACCGGGTTCGGTCACCCCCTATCAGGTGCACCTGAACGGCAAGCTCGCCTGGCCTGCGCCGGGCTCACCGTGGCCGGCCAGCCGGATCCGTACTCGGGGCGGCAGTGCCGCGGTCCGGGTGGTTTTCGGCTCGTGCCGCCACGCCAAACCCGATGGCCCGAGATCAGTCGCTGCCGACGGTGTCGATGCGTTGGACGTCACGGCCAGCAGGATGGCCGACATGGCGCCGCAGGACTGGCCTGATGCGCTGCTGCTGCTTGGCGACCAGGTCTACGCCGACGACCCGCCCCTGAAGACTCGGCGCTGGATGGACACTCACCAGAACATCACTACCTCACCCGAGGATGAGGTCGCAGATTTCACCGAGTACGCCCGGCTGTACCGCGACAGCTGGTCAGGCCCCGAAATTCGGTGGCTGATGTCCACGGTGCCCACCGCGATGATCTTTGATGACCATGATGTTCGGGACGACTGGAACACGTCATCAGCATGGCGCGACTGGGTGACTGCCCAGCCCTGGTGGCGCAAGCGCATCCGGGGAGCGCTGGCCGCCTACTGGGTCTATCAACACATCGGCAACCTGCCTCCCAAGGAGCGCCATTCCGACCCGACCTGGCGCGCTGTGCAGGAGGCCGGTGGGGACGCCTGGCCAATACTGCAGGCGATGGCCGACGCTGCCGACGCCGATCCCTCGGCGATCCAGTGGAGCTTTCGCTGGGACGTCGACGGGGTGCGGCTGGTGATGGTGGACACCCGGTGTGGACGGATTCTGACCGAGGGCCGGCGCACGATGCTCGACGACGCGGAGTTCTCCTGGGTGGAAGACGCAGTCAGCGCGGACGTTCACCAAGCCCAGCATGTGCTGGTCGGCAGCTCGCTGCCATGGCTGCTGGGTCCGGCGATCCACGACGTGGAGTCGGCCAACGAGATGGCCTGCGCTCGTGGCAGCGCGCTGGGTGAGCGCATCCGTCAGGCCCTTGACCTCGAGCACTGGGCGGCGTTCCGGAATTCCTTCGACCGGCTGAGCGCGTTGCTGCAGCGAATCTCAGCCGCGCCCCATGCACCCGAGACGATCAGTGTGCTGTCCGGCGATGTGCACCACAGTTACGTGGCACAAGCCGACTTCAGCGGGCCAGCAGGCGGATCACCCGTCTACCAACTGGTGTGTTCGCCGGTGCATCACAGCATCCCGTGGTACGTCGCAGCGCTGATGCGAGCCGCCTGGTTCGGTCCATTGGTTGCAGTGGTTCGCAGCATGGTTCGCCGCTACGGGGTGCCCGGTCCGGCACTATCCTGGCGTTTGCTCAGTGGCCCCATCTTCGGCAACGCGGTGGCCACCCTGGTGTTTTCGGATCGGAACGCCGAGCTCGTCATCGAAAAGAGCGGGACTGGCGGCCAGCTGGAACCGGTGTCCCAGATCACACTGACCGACCCGAACGGCCAACGGTAGGAGAGTGATCGGCGTTGAAGGAATTCACCGGAGCTGACGAGTTGCGCGCCGCGGCCGGTGAGCAGCTGGGCACAAGTGATTGGATGACCATTGACCAGCAGCGCGTGAATGCCTTTGCGGATGCAACCGAGGACCATCAGTGGATCCATACTGACCCGCAACGCGCCGCAGCCGGCCCGTTTGGCACCACCATCGCGCATGGCTTCCTCACCCTGTCGCTGTTACCGCATTTGATTAATCAGACCTACCGGGTCGAGGGCGTCACGATGGTCATCAACTACGGGCTGAACAAGGTGCGTTTCCCCGCCCCGGTGCCGGTCGGTTCGAAGGTGCAGGCCGACGTCGTGCTTGCCGAGGTCACCGAGGCAACCGGTGGCCTGCAACTCGTGTTCCGCGCCACGCTGCAGATCGAGGGCAGTACCAAACCGGGTTGCGTGGCGGACTGGGTTACCCGGGTATACTTCTAAGGTGCCCGGTCAGGGCGTCAGTCGCCGTGGGTTTCCGGCAGGGATCAGATCGTCGGGCCGTAGCCGGAACACTTGCAGAGGCCTGCGGTGGTACTTGTCGCTCTCGCCCACCCATTCCATCCCGATCCGCCGCGCGGTAGCCGCTGCACGGGTGTTGTCCGGGGTCATTAGTGCGAACAACTCGACCAGTGAATGCGCAAAGGCCCAGCGTGCCAGCACCCGCACAACCTCGGTGATGTAACCCCGACCCCAGTACTCCGGCGCAAGCTGGTAACCGATCTCGACATCCGCCTCGGGCACCGGCATCGGCAGCAGGGTGACCCCTCCGACAAGCGCGCCTCCATCGAGCAGAACCAGAGCCCACCGTCCGGTTCCCGGCGCCATGGTGCTCTGTTCGGCGGTCCAGCCTTGGAGCACCACTCGCATCGTGGCCGTGTCGGGGATGCGCTCCAGCTCATACAGCCACCGGCTGACGTCGTCGTGGCCATAGATCTTCAGCGCTGGCTCGGCGTCAGCGACTGACCAGTCCCGCACCGCAAGCCGGTCGGTGCGCAGCAGTTCCGCCATGGAGTGAACTTACTCCGGATTGCCGCGCCGGCTCACTTCTCAGTCAGGCTCCTCAGCCGGCCGCGAGCGCGGTATCGGGATCTGAGTGGATCTCGAACAGTTCGGTCAGCCCAGTGGCCTCTAATGGCCTGGTCACCTCGCGGGAATTGCACACCAGCCGCAGCCCGACCTGGCGCTCCCGGGCCGTGCCCCGGATCTCAACCAGCACAGCCAGTCCACTGGACCCGAGAAACGTGACTTTCCGCATGTCGATCACTAGCAGCGATCCTACCTGCCCGAGTTGCTGTTGCAGGAAGGCACGCAGGTTCGGGGTTGTCACCATGTCGATCTCACCCGCGACCGTCACCAGGCAGCTGTCCCCCACCTCCCGCGCACCGAGTGTGATCAGCTGGTCGACGCGGGCATCGGCACCGGCTGTCGCATCGGTGTGCTGACGCATCATTTCCTCCTCTGACGTGATGGGACCGGGGCGCGCCCACGCTGGGCAGGCGGATGCTTCCCGGCTCCACGTAAGCATCTTGCCCGGAAGGTCACAAGGACGGTGTGAGCCTGCCGATGTCCGTACGGCACTGCTGTGCCATGCGACCTCGGTGCTGAGAAGATAGACTGTGGACTATGAGCCAAGAGCAGGGCAAGGCGATGCGGTCCGACATCACCCCGGACCAGGGGAAGCCGGCGCTCGCGGCGATGCGAGGCGGTTTCGGTGGCTGGAGTCCGTGGAACGAAGAAGAGCACACCAAAACGGACATCAGGGAGTGCACCGACCAGCACTGCATGAACGTTGAGGTAAATTGCGGTTTCCAGGGGTTGGACCCGGACTCGCCGCTGTCGCAGTCCGCCGGTGTGAGCGACGATCTGCGCGCTGCCTGGAGGTCGAAGCTTGCGGGTGAGGGTAAGGCGACCACGGGATCTAAGAGCCTCAGAGACATCGTCTTCGGTCCTTCAGAGTGAGAGGATAGGCAGCTACGCTGCTTCGCGGCCCCGACAAGCACGATCGCGAAGAGCTTGGATAATCCGGCGGTATGGGGCCACGAAGCGTCGGAGTAGAAGAAGAGCTGCTGCTCGTTGATCCGGATGATGGTCGGGGGGGGG
>JALZDU010000342.1 GCA_030862405.1 Actinomycetota bacterium
GGACGCTGACCTGGGGTGCCCAGCTCGACATCCGGCCGGTCACCTACGCCGGCGAGCTCACCGACACCGCCGTGGCCGGCTACCTCGCCAAGTACGCCACCAAGGCCACCGAAGCCACCGGCCACACCTCCCGGCGCATCACCGGCGACACCATCGGCGCCTACGCCGGCGCCGCTACCCACGCCGCCCGGCTGATCCGCACCTGCTGGGTTCTCGGCGCTCGTCCCGACCACGAGCACCCAGCCGAGTGGAAACACCGCGGTTACGGGCGGCTGCGGCGCTGGGCGCACATGCTCGGCTTCGGCGGGCACTTCACCACCAAAAGCCGCCGCTACTCCACCACCCGCCGCGCGCTCAAGACCGCCCGCCGGGAATGGCAACGCGCCCGCCACCACACCCGCCGGGCCACCTTCGACACCGCCGAACACACCGACACCGAAACCACCCTCGTCGTCGGCGCCCTGACCTACGCCGGAATCGGCTACCGCAGCCTCGGCGACCACTGGCTCGCCCTCACCGCCGCCGCAGCCGCCCGCGAACGCCGGCAGACCGCCAAGGAAGAGAGGCAGCTCCATTTCGTCTAGTCACCGATCAAGCAAGGAAGGAGGTTGACCCGTGGAACGTGTATTGCTGACCCCGATGGAAGCGGCTGAGGCACTGTGCATTGGCCGGACCAAGGTCTACGACCTGATCCGAAATGGAGACCTGATCTCCGTCAAGATCGGCAAACTCCGTCGGGTGCCGGTCGACGCCGTGCGTGAGTACGCCCGCCGTCAGCTCGCCGAGGTGAGCGCATGAGCAGCAGCAAGCGTAAGCACAACGGTGCGGGCAGCGTGTGGCAACGCTCGGACGGTCGCTGGTCCGGTGCCGCCTACGTGCCGCTGCCCGGAGGTCGGATCGAACGCCGCTACGTCTACGGCAAGACCGAAGACGAAACCTGGGACAGGGTGCGGCAGATGCTCGACAACGCCGACAAGGGCATCCCGACCACACCCGCCGGGCTCACCGTGTCAATGTATCTCGAAGAGTGGCTGGAATACATCAAAGCTCACGTGCGGCCCAGTACCTACGCCGGGTACGAATCCAACATCCGACTGCACCTGATCCCGAGAATCGGGACTAAGCTCCTGGTCAAGCTCTCGGTGCGTGATGTGCGGCTCATGGTCACCGCGATGCGCAAGGATGACATGAAACCGCGATCGGTCCAGTACGCGCACGCGACGTTGCGGACCGCGCTGGAACACGCCTGCCGCGAGGAGCTGCTCGCGCGCAACGTCGCCAAGCTGGTCCGCGTCGAGCAACCCACCACAGACGACACCAACCCGCCCTACACAGTCGCCGAGGCCAAGGCGCTCCTGCGTGCTGTCGCCGACGATCGCCTGGCCGCGATGTGGACGGTGATCCTGCTCCTGGGACTGCGCCGCTGCGAAGTCTGCGGGCTGTCGTGGTCAGATGTGGACCTCGACGCCGGCACCCTGCGGATTGCCCGCGGGGTGCACCGGGTCAACGGGACCCTCACCGCGCTGCCCACCAAGACCCGGCGCTCCACTCGCACCGTTCCCCTGCCCGGTCTCGTGTGCCGGGCACTGGCCGACTATCGCGACGCCCAGCACCGGCTGCGCGCCGAGCAGGGCCTGGCCTGGGTCGAGACTGGTTATCTGTTCACCACGCGGCACGGCACGCCGATCGAGCCCCGCAACCTCACCCGCATGTTCGCCCAGCTCGGCGTGAAGCACGAGCTACGCCGAATCCGGCTGCACGACCTACGCCATTCGTGCGTCAGTCTGCTGCTTGCGCTCGGGGTCCATCCCCGGGTGGTGATGGAGATCGTCGGGCACAGCGCCATCGAGATGACCATGAACGTCTACGGTCACGTGAACCTCGACGTGCAACGCCGCGCGCTGGACACCCTCGACGAGGAGCTCACCAGATGAGGCCGTTGCTGTCACCGAGAGCTGTCAACGGGAGTGCCATGATCACCGACACTCCCGTTGACCTCGGTCGGGACGACAGGATTTGAACCTGCGACCCCTTGACCCCCAGTCAAGTGCGCTACCAAGCTGCGCCACGTCCCGGCCACGCCCTCGCGGGCGCCCGACCAGCGTAGCGCAGCGATGATGCCACCAGCGAACATGTCTACGACGCGCCCCGAGATCGCCAGGATGGTGCTACAGGTCTCGGCGGCGACTACCACCGCCGATCCGGCACTACACGGGCAACTCGAGACGGTGTACGAGCAGCTGCGGGGCACGGTTAGGCAGGTCCGCGAGATCGTCGACGAGCTGCTTCCGCCCGCCCAGCTACGGATGGAAGTGGTCGGAGATCCACAACCGCTCGAAGCCTGCCTGCTCGGCCAGCCGGGCCTGCCGGACCAGCTCCCGCGGGCCGAACTCCTCGCTGGACAGGAAGTAACCGAAGCTCGTCATGCTGCCTGGTTACCCCGCGACCCCGGGACCACACGCCTCGGACGGCCTGGTGCGAGCAGATGGCCCGGCACACCGGTACGCGGGGGGTGCCAGCCGAAGGCGAACGGCGCTAGCCTCCGAGCATGCGCCGACATTGATTTGCCCACCCTCGCCTCACATGCGGTCGTTCGCGTGCTCCACCCCGTGTCCGGTTGACGATCACGATTCCGACGGCAACCGGACAGGAGACGACTCATGCAGGACCTGCTTTCCCCGCGCGCCCACTTCCGGGCATTCGGGTTCGTGGTGCTGCGCGGCGCGCTGAGCGACGACGAGACGGCGGCGTTGATCAGGGAAGGCGACCGCGCCGTCCGGGACGCGACCGGAAACTGCTACCTGGTCGACGATGGCCAGGGCGGCATCAGCGGGCACTACATCCCGGCGACCGGCGATCGCACCCCGATGAGCCTGGCGCTGCTGCAGCGGTACACCCCGTTGGTCGAGCAGCTCGCCGGCGTCCCGATCCTCCCGGCGATCACCCAGTACACGCTGTTCTTCGACATGGCCGGCTGGCACACCGACACCGGGCACGCCGTGCCAAGCGTCAAGGTCATCGCGTACCTCGATCCCCTCGACGAGCACAACGGTGCCCTCCGCGTCCTTCCAGG
>JALZDU010000370.1 GCA_030862405.1 Actinomycetota bacterium
ACACCGAGCAGGAGGCGATCGGTTGGGTCTGGAGGATCTGCACTGGGATCGGTGTGCTCCGCGACGCGCCGACCGCAGAGCCAACCGGCGACAGTGGGAGACAAGCCAGCCGGGTGGGAACGCTCGCCCGCCTCCCGGCCTCGAAACGGCGCCTGCTGCGCGCGCTTGTGGTCGCCGTGAAGGGCGCGCACTGGGTGAGGAACGAAGTCAGGGCTCTTCGCAACAGATCGTCGGCACACCGGGGGACTACCGAGCCCCGGTGATTCACGGAGCGACGAGCTGATCTTGTGAGCGCGAGGCGGCGGCCGGCTCGCGGGCCCAGGGCCAGGTGCGCTGGATGCGCAGCCAAGCTGGCGCCCGCCGCGGGTGAGGCGGGCTGCGACCAAGCCCTGGTTGATCGCGAACGACCGGCTGGGGAAGTGGTCCAGGCCGGCTCCTCGCCGTATCAAGTGGGTTTACGACGTGCACCACGCCCGGGTCCTCGGCCGGATGGAACCACCACCGGCATCGAACCGTTCGGCAGGCTGGTCGAGCAGGTGATGAGCACCGAGCCCTACGCCAGCGCCCGGCGGGTGTTCTGGGTGGTTGACAACGGCTCCTCGCACCGCGGGAAAGCCTCGGTCGAGCGGATGGCGGCGGCCTGGCCGAACACGCAGCTGGTGCACCTGCCCGTGCACGCCTCCTGGCTGGACCAGATCGAGATCTACTTCTCCATCCTGCAACGCAAGGTGCTCACCCCCAACGACCTGACCGATCTGGACGCCCTCACCCAGCGGGTGCTGGCCTTCCAGGCCCGCTACAACGCCACCGCGAAGCCGTTCGACTGGCGCTTCCCCGCACCGACCTCGACCGGCTGCTCGCCCGCATCGCCGCCCACGAAGCCGCCCTCCCCGCCCCGACCATGGCCACCGCCGCCTGAGCGACACCTACACGTACTTCCGGCGGTGACCACTAAGCGAGCATGCCAAGACCGCCGGTCTAGGATCCGGTGAGGAGGGAGGACCACCAGGCTTGGACCTGGTGCTGGCTATCGCGGTACTGCGTGCCGGACGGCTGGAGGGAGCACACCGTGGCCTCGAAGACGCCCTCGCGGCGTGGCGGAGGCGGCAGGGCCAGAACCTGGATTCGCCGCACGGTAGGGATCGGACTGGTCAGTGGGCTGGCGCTGGAGACCCTGCAACTTCGGCGCCGGCTCGCCGGGCTGCGGACACTCCCGGAACGTCCGGAGCCCGAACCCTACCCGCTGCGGTTGCTGACGGCCGAGAACGTGCGGGTCGACCCGGTCACCCTCGGCTCGGCTCGCGCCTATGCCCAGCAGCGGCGGCTGGTGGTGCTGGATCTGGTGCCGGGGGACCTTCCCACGGCACAGGCATTGGATCTGCTGCGTACCGTGGATCCGGCCACCTACCGGACCGACCGGATGGCGCGGGGTTGGAGCGCACTGCACGCCGCACTCGCCGACGAGGGCGTGCTGCGCGCCGCCGGTGTCTCGCCGGAACGGCTCAACCCCAATCCCCCCGAACTGGCCGAAGCCATGGCCCAACTGAAGCTACACGCGCCCGCGACCACCGACCTGGTGGTCGCCGCTCGGCTGACCAGCGAACCCGATGTGCTGGCCGAAGATGATGCCGTGATCGCCGCACTGCACGGTTCGAATGCCACGGGTTCGCTGCTGCCCCGCCTGGCCTGGTTGTGCGCGCTGGCGGCAGGCAGTCTGGTCAGTCCACGCTGGGCGCTGGCCGCATTGGGCGCTTGGTCGGCTCAGCCACTGGTGGTCTTCGCGGGCAGCCGCACCCTGTGCCCGGCGGATCGATGGTCCTACTGCGCTTCCCGGATCGGCAAGGAGCCGCGCAGGCTGTTCACGGCGTTGGGTGCCGGGGGCCCTGCCACACCCGGTCGGCCCGATCCAGTGGAGCAGCGCAGACCGCTGTACCAGGCCGAACTGGCCGAGGGCATCGAGCGGTTCTTCGAGCCGCGCCGCACGGACTGCCCGTGGTGTTTCTCGACTCGGATCACGGTACGGCTGCGCACGAGGGACCTGTTCCAGGGCAAACCGGGCTCGTTCATCCTGGACCGCTGCCGAGACTGCGGGCACATCTTCCAGAACCCCCGGCTCAGCCCAGGCGGTCTGGGCTTCTACTACCGGGACTTCTACGACGGTCTCGGCGAACGGGAACTGGACGCGAAGTTCCAAGCCCGCGGTCCCATGTATCAGTCCAGGGCAGCGGCACTGAAGGGGTTGGCGCAGCCCAAGGCGTGGCTGGACGTCGGTACTGGGCACGGCCACTTCTGCAACGCCGCTCGTGACCTGTGGCCGCAGACCGCGTTCGACGGGCTGGACATGGGTGAGGGCATCAAACTGGCCGAGCACCGAGGCTGGATCAACCGGGGATACCGGGGCAGCTTCGTGGACCTGGCGGAGTTGATGACGAGCAGTTACGACGTGGTCAGCATGTTCCACTACCTGGAGCACACCCGGGAACCACAGCAGGAGCTCCAGGCCGCCAGGACGGTACTGCGGCCGGGGGGGCACCTGGTGATCGACGTGCCGGACCCGGAGTCGGCGTGGGGACGGCTTCTTGGCAAGTGGTGGTTGCCGTGGTTGCAGCCGCAGCACCAGCACTTCATCTCGGCGGCGAACCTCCGGCGGCGGCTGGAGCAGCTGGACTTCACCGTGCTGCTGGAACAGCGGGCCGAGGCCCACACCTCCCTCGACCTGGCTGCGGCGACGTGGTTGCCACTGCACAACCTGCTGGCAGGCGGGGAGGACCGGCCGTGGCGTCAGACGCGACCGCAGCCTGCTCAGCGCCTGGGGCGCACCGCGGCAATCGTGGCGGCCACACCGGTACTGCTCGTGGCACAGATCACCGACCGGCTACTCATGCCCCTTGCGACGCACCTCGGCCTGACCAATGCCTACCGGATGCTGGCCCGCAAGAACTGACCAGACCAGCCGATCACCGGGAAACCGTCCCCGCCCCAGCGGGCTGGCTCGCGATCCGTTCCAGATGGGCAGCAGCGGCAGCGGCGCCCCCGGCGGCACGGAACGAGCGGCCCACCCTGCCGGCAGCCGCCCGGTAAGCCTGTTCATCCAGCACCGCGGTGATGGCCGCCCCGAGCCGTGCCGAGTCAACTCTGTTGAATCTGACCCGAATACCGGCCCCGGCGTCGACGACTTGCTGGGCGATGATCGGCTGATCATCACGGATCGGTGCCACCACGAGCGGGCGACCGTGCCACAATGTCTCACACACCGTGTTGTGGCCGGCGTGACAGACCACCGCGTCGACGTGTTCGAGCAGCTCCAGCTGGGGTACGCGGGGGGCGATCAGCACGCTGTCGCTCAGCGAGCAGTGCCCATGACCAGGGTCGACGATCACTGCCCGCAGCCGGGCCCGACGTGCCAGGACCGCCTTCGTGCACTCGGCGAGGAACCGGGTGCCGGCGCCCGCGTTCGCGGTGCCCAGGGTGACCAGCACGGTCGGTCGGTCACGGTCCAGCCACGGCCACGGGAACTTCGTCGTGGGGGGGGGGGGG
>JALZDU010000376.1 GCA_030862405.1 Actinomycetota bacterium
CACGGTCGTCATGGTCGGGCACGAGCACGCGAGCCAGGTTGAACACCCGGTAAACGTGACCCCGGTAACTGGCCCAGCCACGCTCGTCACCCAAGGCATGCTCGCGATGACTGTCCAGAATCTGCTCGACGAGTGGGTGGGTGTGGAACAGGTCGGTGCTCGTAGAGGCCATCTTTGTTCATCTCCGTTCGAAATAACAGATAGAGAAAGTTCATCGGTCAAGGAGCAAATCCGCACCAACTTAATGTAGAGACGGAAAAGGTAAATTTTCACGGTCGCGGGGATGGTGCACATGCGGGCACCGATCTGGGGCGTGGTCGTGCCGGGTCGGTTGGTGTTGAAGGGCGTAGGTGCGTGCTGCGTGACTAAGGCATCGCGTGGTGTCGGCGGCGAGTGCCTCAGTCGCTGCAGGTGTGGTGTGACAGTGCCCCAGTCCGCCCAGCGGTCCCGGGCAGCCCGCGGTGACCTCGTCGAGGTAGCGTGCGATCCACGCCAGGTCCCCGACCACTGTCAGGATGTCCTCGCCAGTAGCGGTCATCGGCAAGGCAGTCGCGGTGGCCAGTGCCGCTACTGCCGTTTCAATCGACGCATTGCTCGTCGGTTCTATGACATCTCCCCGTCCAAAGTTCAGCTTCAGGCCATGCATTACAACAGAGTTGGCCTCCCGGCTCTGTGATACATCCTTCCCTCGTGACCTAAGATCGTCACTGCCGCTGAACCTTCTGGATAACGCTCCAATTACGCAGAATGGTCCATCGGATCGTACGCTTGTGCCCAAAGCGCTAAGAGGGACGACTGGACGTGCCGAGCGCGGCTGTCACGTCGCGTGCCGCAGTCTGGGCGAAGAGTCCGAGAAAGGCGCTTGATTCCCGTCAGGCTGCAACTGTCCCGGTCACGATCAAGAACAGTATCGTTGCCTGAACTCGCCACATACGTCGGCTTTATCAAGTGGCTGCCACCATTGAGTGATCTCGCCTCATCAAGGTGCCCTGCTGCTGTGCGCGGGTCAGCGGGCTGTTGAGTACCTGACGAAGACCTGGGGGATGACCCGAAGCGCATCCCCCTCGCCGTCGAGGTGCACCAGCACGGTCTCGCAGCGGTAAGCGTTAGGCGCGTTGTCTGAGAAATCCAAGGGCGAGGGCGTTGCCGACGGCGAAGCTCGGCTATCCAACCCAGCAGAAGCCTTCGCCGATTTCCTTAAGCACAGGCTGATCGTGACGATCGCGCCGGCCATCTGAAACAGCCCCCAGATCTCCGTCGACCGCGCCACTCTTCCATTAGTGCACCAGCGCCGGTGGGCGGCCCTTCAATGAGCTGCCCTGGCGCGATCTGACCAATCTAAGAATAGCCGGTCTCCCCCACCTCGGCTTCGCCAAATGCAACAACGCCGGTCGCCGAGCGCTACGGCCTTTGGGATCGGGGCCGGGCTGCCCAGGATCGCGCAAAGGTGTCGGCAAGCTGACGCTGCCCATGTCGGGTACGAGACAGCAGGTTGACATGGTGGGCAGAGAAGATGCCGGTTGTCGGCACACGAAAGGACCCTCGGATGGGCAAGGCGTCGAGGCACCTTTGCACGCCCCGGGCGGAACGGTAGCCCCGGCGGACTGCTTAACAGCGTTGACCAACACGTCTTTGTCCCACTTTGAGTGAAAGGGATGTGAATGTGTCCCGGCGGCAGGATGGACAGGTGAGGAGACTTAAGATGAGCGAGCAAGTAGTGGTGGTAGGCGTTGATGGTTCGCCAGGCAGCTACACCGCGTTGCGGTGGGCTCTCGGGCACGTTGGGTGCACCGGTGGGCAGCTGCGGGCCGTCCGCTGCTTTAGGCCGGTGTCTGTGCCGCGCTGGGAAGCCGAAGTTACCGATAAGCCGGTACCAGCCAGCGCCGAGCAACAGGTGCAGGCCGAGCGCGAGCTCAACCAGGTCGTCGAGGCCGCACTGCTGCGGGTCACGAACCAGGATGTGCCGGTTGCGGTTCAGCGCAAGGTTGTGCACGGACTGGCTGGTCCTGCGCTTGTCGCCGAAGCCGGTGGTGCCGCCCTGCTAGTGGTGGGCAGCCACGGCTACCGGCGGTTTCACAAACTCATCCACGGATCGGTCAACGCCTACTGCATACGGCACGCGTCGTGCCCGGTGTTGGTCATTCCACCGGCGGCGCGGAAGCTGGGCGTGCGTACGGTCGTTGTGGTGGCGAGGCCGCGAGAAGCCGCGGATGCATTCGGTAGCTAGCCGTCTCCACCTTCCCGGAGCGTGGTCGAGGGCGAAGACGCCGCGGGCACGTATCAAGCGAGCGCCGCATGCCCGGTCGCTGACGCTGACGCGAGCTGCTGACTCCTCGTCCGCACGACCTGAGGGCCTTTGCCCGACGACGGAGGCCCTGATCGGCCGGTAGTAATCAGTCAGGACCTGGTGCAGTCGCCGAGCCAAGAGCGGATGAGTTCCCGCCCGTGCTACTCGCCGTGCTGGTCCGCCCGTCTCCATGGTTGCCGACACTTCCGCGGCACTGCTGGCGTTGCCGAGTCGCCTGGTTGGGCTAATGACCTGCGCTGAGCAAACTTGGGGCCGAGCTCACCCCCGCTCTGTGATCTGGAGCACCAACCACGCATGAGTCTGCTTCCTCTCGGTCAACACAACAGCGCCCAAACAGGCAACCTACGCTGGCCGACGCGCGATGATCATATGGATCGGCACGCCAGGCGCAGCGGGGAGGACTCGGATGCTCTCGTACTCTGCTGCGCGCAACATCTCGGCCGCGTGGTCCGGCAACAGGCGCCCGCTGCCGAAGAGAACGCTTACCAGCCGGAGGACCGTGGGCTGCAGCCCGTCTCCCTCGGCCGCGAGTGACCCTAGAATCACCCAGCCGCCGGGGCGCAGCGCGGCGCGTACTTGGTGCAGTCCCCGCGCAGCTACGTCAGCGGGCAGGAACATGACCGGCACCCATGCCAGGTCGTAGCAGTTCTCGTCGGTCAGGTCCTGCACCGGCTCCAGGCGGAGATCGATCCGGTCCTCGAGATTCGCCTTGGCCACGTTGCGTCGGGCCAGCTGGAGTGCCGTTTCGAAGGGGTCGAGGCCGACGACCCGCAGGGTCGGGAACTGGCGGGACATCGCGATGGCAAGGCGTCCGACCCCGGTGCCCACGTCGAGGAAGCTGGCGGTGGGAGCTTCCAATGCCTCGCAAAGGCCTTCCAGGCGGGGGAAGAGTCGCTCGGCCCATATTGGAACGGGTTCGATTGAGCGCACACCCCACGCCTCGAGCAGCGCTGGATCTGCATAGCACCACCCATGCGCTGCCGCACCGCCGGTGCGCAACCGCTCCGCAAGCTCGGCCGCCATCAACTGGGTAGCCCGCAGGTCCGCGCAGACGATCTC
>JALZDU010000378.1 GCA_030862405.1 Actinomycetota bacterium
GGCCAGGGCCAGGTGGGGGAACTGGTAGCGGATCGGGGTCGGGCGGAACGGGATGGTCAGCGCCCACGACGTGACCCTCCTTCCGGGTGAGCTCGTTGCGCTCGCTGAGTGCCTGCGCCGCGAGCCGTTTCATGACGATTACCTACCCGGATCTGGCCGCTGGCAACCGCATTTCGGGCTGAGCCGCCTTGAGTAGCCGACCTTGAGTGTCGGCGATGCAGGAGATCTCGGCGCTGGCTGACATCAGCGCCGTCGAACCCCACCGGTAGCCCGCTCAGCCCCATGGGTAGTCATCGACGTCGTCCCCGCCCAGGTCGCGGTGCTGTTCGACCGCGTCGGCGGGATCGACCTCGGTGGGCAGTTGGGTGAGGTCGTCCTCGCGGTCCTCGACATCGTCGATCAATGTCTGCTGCTCGATTGCGTCGACATCGGGCAGTTCGGCACTACTCATGCTGCTCCTGTTCTCAAGCGAACTCGACTCGCAGTATTCCCAACAGATCGGCGATCAGTTGCTCACCGTCACGAAAGGCGGCTGTGGCACGCTCGGCTGCCAGCATCCGGCCTTCCCCCGACAGGCACCAGTTCCACCACGGCCGCAGGCAATCCACATCCTTTATCACCTCGCCGGCGGTAAGAAGCGCGGGCCAGGCCCAGGCAGCGGCCTGCGCGCCGACTTTGCCCCCGCCATCCACCGGATCCACGGCCAGTACGGGCACTCCCTGGCGCAGCGCCAGCACGAGGCCGTGCAGCCGAGTGGTGAGCACCGCGTCCAGCCGGCACAGCACCGAGTCGAGTTGGCCGGGCGTGCTGGGGTTGCGCCATTGCCGCGGGTCGAGCCGGGTGTCCACCGGCACCCGAGCACAGTCCTGTTCCAGCAACCACGTCGTGATCCGTTGGTGCACCTCGTCGTGCCGGCGTCGCTCGCCGTACTCCCGTTGACCTGGTGCGAGCACCACGCCAACGACTGGCACGTGGTCAGTGCGCGCCGTGGCCGAGAGGTCCCGGCGGCCCTGCCCTTGCGGGGTGTCGCGGGCGAGCACCACGTCGAATCCGGTGACCGCGGGATCCGACGGGTCGCACACGGTGACACCCACTGCGATCCGGCGACACCGGCTGAAGCGCTGGTGCAGCCATTGCACCTGCTCGCCGTGCGCCGGTCCGCAGACGAACACAAGATGCGTGTAGCGCTGCGGATCGGCATCGTCCAAGCCGAGACTGCCCGGGCGGAACACCTGGCTCCACGCCACCTCGCACGGCACACCGGAACACACCAGCCCACGACGTACCTGGTCCATGCTCAACACGTCGCCCGCAGTCGCCTCACCGTTCAGGAAGCTCGGCCACCCGGTCAGCAACACTCGCATGCGCTTCCCCATCGCGATCGAGCTACCCGCGCTGCGGTGCCGGAAACCCGACGGATCACAGTTTCATGCGACCGCCTTGGCGCCACGGAGCACGGCGGCGTGCCGGCGGGCGGTCTGGCCCGTTCGCCGACGCTGCGGCCGATGCTTCCGCACCACTTTCTGGTGGGCGTTGTGGCTCACGCTGGCGGCAATTCCCGCCGCCGTCGTCCTCGCCCGCCAGGAACGCCGCCTCCGCCAGGCCGCCCCTGGACTCCACTTCTCCACAACCCACCAGGTCGCCGCACGCTCGACAGCGGATCCCGTAGATACCTGCCGCGTGCCGTGACGATCACCTCCCAGTCCGGCCTTCGGCGGTTATGCCGGTCGGCCGGTGTCGCCGCTGTTTCCGGCGCGGCCGCGCGTGTTGAGCACAGGGTCGTCATCGGCGGGCGGTTCAGGGTCCTTCCATTCCTCGGCGTGGGTGGGACCGGTGCCACGGAGCATGCCCTCCACATCGCGAGCGAGGGCATCGTCCTTCCGGGCGCTGTTCTTATCGCTACCTCGTTGCATCGAACAGTCCTCTCATCAAGGGTTGGTGAACCGTAAGGGTCGCCGCTGTCCGGCCGACCCGCACCACCACATGCGGCACGTACTCCGGTGCCTGTGCCAGGAGCGGCAGCAGGTGTGGCAGCGTCGCCCAGCGGGCCAGCTCGCGCTGGGGCGGCCTGGGCAAATCCGCTTCATGCAACACCCGGCCGTCGGCGGCGAAAACCGCCCGTCCCGCGGCTCCGGGCTGAGAATGGGTTTCGGTGGCGGCCGCACCGGCAGCCTCGACGGTCTTGTCGTCGGCTCCCTGCTCGCACAGCTGCGCGGCCAGCGCCTCCCAACGCAGCCGTATTTCGTGCGGTGCCCCGTCACGGTCCCGGCTCACCTCCAGATAGATAGAAGCCACCGGTCCAGGATGGAGCGCCACGTCACGGGGAATCTCCGGTAGCACGTGCTCCTCCTCGTCGTCTCAACGTTGCGTAGATCCACAGTTGCGGTAGATCCACACCGGTGTACCCGCAATCGAGGTGAGCTATCCGGTCGTTTACGGGCCGACAGCGTGACCCACACCGCGGCGGTGCTGGTGACTCGCGCCTACGGTGAGCGGGATGTGTAGTGACGCAGCGAAGTGGGCAGTCTGTGCCCATGGGATTTCAAGTCACTGAGGTACAGAAGTCACTCAAGGGGTTCGACTATCCGGGGTCACCGGACCAGCTCGCCCAACATGCGGAGGACAACGGCGCCGACCCAGAACTGGTGGAGGCATTGCGCGGTTTGCACAAGGAGTCGTTCGACGGCCCGAATGCCGTCATGCAAAGCCTCAGCGCGGAAGATGTCCTGGGCGGACCTACGAGCTAGCAGTTCCGTGGCCCCAGTGACGAGCACAGGTGGCCGGTTGCTGGATAAGCCGCGCGACGGCACGGCGCTGGCTTGGCCGTTGGTGTCCTCACGGTGAAGGTGTGGATCACCCGAATCTTGACGGCCTTCAGCGTCGTCGCCGCTCTGGTCTGTATATCTTCGCCACTGTCTGGTTGATCCAACGCGGCGCCCCGGAGTCGAAAACCGCCGACCGAATCGGTCGAGGAAGCGAGGGGAAGAGCAAGGTGCCCTTGCCGGCGCAGATTCCTCGCCATGGCCCGCGCTGGTGGTTGGCGCACGCGGTGTTCTCCCGCTCGCTGGAGCTCACGATGGCGGGACTGTTCTTGCTCTTCTGGCTGGCCCAGTCGATCGCCGGACGCAGCGCCTACAATGCCGACCAGCTCAGCGAGCAGTCGGAGTTTCTGGCAATCGGCTTGATGGCGATGCTCGGTGTCTACCTCCGCCAGCGTGGTTCGCCGGAATCCAAGCCGGTCGAGCCTCATCATAAGGTGACCGCTGACTCCGGCTGAGTGGTACTGGACCGAGCGTCGGCGAGAGTAGCGCCCTGACGTCCGCGCTGAGTCGGTGTCAGATCGTCCGGTGGCCGCCACTGCGGTGAGCCTGCTACCGCCGTCGACGAGCTCGTGTACGCCCGAAGCAGTGAGCGATGCGAAGTTCGAACAAGCCACCCGGTTAGGTGTGGTGTGCGCCATGGCGGGTAACCGAGGGAGGTCAAGACCCGGAGGTAAGATGACTGCTGCAGCGGAAATGATCCATAGCTACCCGGCAGACCTGGGCGGGGTGGACCGCGGCGCTCTGATCCGCTGCATAGAAGAATGTGTGTCCTGCGCCCAGGCGTGCACCTCGTGCGCTGACGCATGTCTGTGCGAATCTGACGACCAGCTACCAACGTTGCGTAGGTGCATCCGCTCAGACGAAGACTGCGCTGACGTGTGCAGCGCCACTGCGCGCATGCTGTCCCGGCACACCGGCTACGACGCCAATGTGACCCATACCGTCTTGCAGGCCTGCATCGTTGTCTGTCGCTCATGCGGCGACGAGTGTGCCCGCCACGCCGCCCAGCATGAGCACTGCCGTGTCTGCACGCAAACGTGCCGCCGTTGCGAGCAGGCGTGCCAGGAGCTGATCGAAGCGCTCAGCTGAGTCGTACAGGCAAGGCAACGAGCCCAAACCGGGGGACTCACAGGGACCCCACACGAGGAGCACCGTGCAATGGCCGACATCACGCAGCTGATCCTGGACGATCACGACACTTTCCGGCGAGAGTTCGCCGCCCTGGACGATGCCCAAGGGCCCGAGCAGCTACACGCGATCTGGGAACCCCTCGCAGCACTACTCGATGTGCATGCAGTGGCCGAGGAAACCATCTTCTACCCGCAACTGCTGCGCCATGGTGACGAGGCTGAGGATGAGACCCTCGATGCGATCGGCGACCACAATGACATCCGCGATGGCGTGCAAGAAGCCGCCCGGCACCCCATCGGGAGCCCGCAGTGGTGGGACGGCGTCCGGAAGGCACGGATGGCTAACAGCGATCACATGGCTGAGGAAGAGGACGAAGCCCTCGCCGATTTTCGGCGGAATACCCCCCTGAGTGTTCGCGAGGAGCTGGGCCATCAGTTCCTGAAGTTCAAGGCAGAGCACCCCGATCCGCGGGACCTGGATACCACTGACAAGGACCCCCAGGGGTACGTCAGCGCGGTACAGGCAGAGATCTCTCCCGGCAGGGGCGGATCATTAGGTATCGGTAGTTTGAAAGGACGCTGACGATGACGGATCACCTGCTACGGAAGTATGCACCCATCCCAGCCACTGGATGGGAGCAGATTGATGACGAAGCCAAGACTCGCCTGACACCAAGGTTGGCCGCGCGCCGGCTGGTTGACTGGTCCGGGCCGCATGGATGGGCACATTCAGCGACCAATCTGGGCCGGACCGAGCCGGTGCAGACTGCCCCGCCGGGGACCAAGTCCGAGACTTTTGTGGCCCGCCGACGGCGGGTGCTGGCACTGTGCGAGTTCCAGGTGAGCTTCACCGTGGACTGCTCGGAGCTGCAGGACACCGAACGCGGCGCTACCAATGTGGACTTCAGCGATCTCGACCGGGCCACCTACGACGCCGCCTTGATCGAGAACCGCGCCATTTTCCATGGTTGGTCCGAAGCAGGGATCATCGGCATCGTTGAAGCCAGCGCTCATCCTCCGCTGTCGCTGGGCAAAGACGTCGAGACCTATCCGCACACAGTCGCCCAGGCCACTGATCTACTTCGTCAGGCAGGCATTGCGGGCCCCTATGCTCTGGCCATCAACCCGGACGGGTACACCCGGATCGTGGAGACGACCGAGCACGGGGGCTACCCCTTGCAGCAGCACCTGAACCGCATCCTCGGCGCAGACATGGTGTGGGCGCCCGGTCTCGACGGTGCCCTGGTGATGAGCAAGCGAGGCGGCGACTTCACTCTCGACGTGGGGCAGGATTTCTCGATCGGCTATTCCCGGCACGATGCCGAGGTTGTGACGCTCTACTTGGAGGAAAGCTTCAGCTTCCGGGTCAGCGGGCCCGACGCTGCCGTCGTCCTCACCCTGGAGTAGCGAGGGCTTTTCTTTCCTGTCACTTTGCTGGCTGGTTGCCGGCCTGCTTGATCTCATCCGCAGCGCGGGAGCTGCGGGAGACGTGGACGAGCGCAGACGCCAGCCTGGCCAGCTCACGCGGCGACTCCACGAGGCCAGACAGAGCACACGCACTCGATGGCAGGCCGACCTTCTTGGCGCCTTCCGCGACGCGCCCATCCACGTACGGCGCGATATCCGGCCATACCGCCTGCGCCTCGCGGAGGAAGATGTCAGCGCCTACCGGGCCTATGCCCTTGAACTCGATGAGCAATTCACGGATTTGTTCTGGGTTCCCACCCGCCTCGGCGCGGAGCCTGCGTAAATCGCCGCGCCAGCGATCGAGCAACAGCTCGGCGGCTTCGGCCAGCATGGTGGATGTCCGCTCGTCGTACCGGCGGTAATGGCCGCGGACGAGAGCGTCCACCCTGGCCTGCCACGTTGCCTGCCGCATCCGCTGCGGTGTGCGGTACCCCGCAGCGAACAACTCTTTCGCCGCCGCCACCGCGACGTCCGCGGAGATCCGGGCGCTCAGCAAGGTAGCCAGCACCAGCAACTGGTAGAGCGGCGACGGCTTGTCGGCAAGCCGAATGCCGGCCTGTTCGGCGTACGTGCGGCCGAACCGGTCGAGCAGCGCCTGCACAATGGATTCGCTTTTGACAGCCATCGGTACAACTACCCCGCAGCTGGCGTGCTTACGCCTGCTATATCCGCTGGGGCCTTGCGACCTTATTCAAACTCGTTGAGCTGCTCGGTGAGGCGCTGTACCCGGCGCTCCGCGTCGCGGCGCTCACAGTGGGCTATCTGGACACGCTGCGCCACCGAATCGCGCCGTTGGGTGGCCTCGGCTAGCTGCCGCTGCGCGTCGGACACTGCGTCATCCGCCCGCTCAAGGGCCTCTAAGGCGCGCTGGGCGTTGCGTGCGAGCGTGACCATCTCGCGACGGACCTCGGCCAGCTCGTGTTCCAGCCGCTCCCGCGCGCGGCGGTGCTGCGTTAGCTGGTCCTCGGGCGGCGACTCCGGGCGGACAGAGCCGGACGGTTGCGCCGTCACCGGGAGCTCTACCGAAAGGGGGCCGAATCCTGTGTAGCTCAGCGGCGTAACGAGCCGCCCCCGCTGCACCTCTCGTCCTACGTCAGGATCGGCGAGCGCGGCACCGAGGGTCTGCACCACCTGCTGGGCGGCCTCGGCCCCAAGCGGGTGGCCCGCGTCCGCAGCCAGCTGGCGGGCCCGCCCAGCCAGTGCGGCCAGCATGTCATGTCGCTGCCGGCTCAACCGCTGCAATGCCTCGCCCTGCATCTGCTGGTGTGCCTCGCGCAGGTCCCTACCCAATGCCAGTAGTTCCCCCAGCCCAGCGGCGTCGTCACGCGCGAGCAAGTTCACTGCCCACGCCGCCACCACTGGCCGGCGCAACTTCCCGATCGCGGTCGCCAGCTTCAGGTCCCCCGCCTCCCGGGCCTCCCGGACCGCCGCGCTGCGCGCCGCCACGAAGGCCGACGGCTCGACCACATAGAGCTTCGCTGCCACATCGTCCACGCTGCGGCTCGCCATCACACTGTTCACCTCACGCCCACAGTCTGCGCCCGCACCGGCCTTGGCGCGGCACGCGGTTCATCGGTCGGTGGGATCACCGAGACGCTGGTGCGCCGGGGTGATGAGGTGCTCGTCATACACCGCGGTGTGACCGAGCCGGCATTCCCGTGCCGCTGGATGAGGATTCCCCGCTGCGCGAGGGTCGATATCCACACCGCGGCACCGATCCAGGCCTGGAGGGCTATGACCTCGACATGCACTACTACGACAAGCTTGACGTCGAACCGCTGTACCTGCAGCACGGGGCCATCGTGCTGCGACTGGGAATGGTCTATGGCGAAGGCGATGTGCAACAGCGTGAGGAGTTCATCCTCCGGCGAGTGCGCGCCAACCGGCGACGCATCCCCATCGGCGAGGGCACCTGGCGCTGGACCCGAATCCACGTCGGCGATGTCGCCCAGGCCGTGCTGGCTGCCCTGGACACGCCGGAGGCGACCGGGCAGGTCTTCAACGTCGGCGAGTCCACCACACCGATGATTCGCGAGTGGGTCGGCCAGATCCTCGCGGCGGCAGGCCACGACGCAGAACTGGTCACAGTTCCGCTGACGTGCTGCCACCGGACCTCATCATGACCAGCCGATTCCACAGGACCTGTTGGCCAGTAGCGACAAGGCGCGCCGGGTGATGGGCTGGCAGCCCAGTGATCAGGCCGAAGCAGTGGGTCGATCAGTGCGCTGGCACCTGGCCCACCCACCAGCCCACCCAGACACCGACTTCACCGCCGACGGGCGCGCACTGGCGACACCTCGGCCCTCCAACACCGTGCAGGACCCTCCACTTCCAGGTAGATGCTTGACAGGCTCGCACAGAGCTGACCCCACTTTGAGGGGCTCGAGGTCTTGAAGGCCCGTGCGAGTTGATCGTCGCCTGGGGTGTGAAGTGTCCAAGTCGAGTTATCCCATGGACTTGGCGCCGTCCAGGGACTCGCGGATGATGTCAGCGTGACCGGCGTGCTGGGCAGTCTCCGCGATCACATGGA
>JALZDU010000396.1 GCA_030862405.1 Actinomycetota bacterium
ACCGCGAAGACCGAGGTGTCGTGGTCGACGCCGACTGAGACCCACGCGCTGTCGTCGGCGATGTCGTAGACCCCGTACGGGATGGCCTTGCCCTCTGCCAGATCGGGGAAGTCGTAGGTGGACACCTGTTCGGGCGCGCCGGTGGGCTGCCACTCCCGCCCGGCCTGGGTGACCGTCCGACCAACGAGGTAGGCCGCCGGGTGGGGTCCCTGAGTGGACCGAACCCGACGACCCCCTCCCGAACCGGACGTGCGCGTTTCCGAGCATCCGGCTCTCCAGTGACTACTGCGTGGGTGTCGCGGTTGGTTGTCCGTCGTGGATTGCTTCGTGGCACTCGCCGCAGACGATGAGGCTCTTCCTGCGCATCTTGGCCATGAGCTGGTCCCACGCGGGCTGCGGGTGTCCCGGTCTGTCGAGTTCGGCGAGCTTGCGGACGTGGTGGACATCCACCGTGGCCCCCGTGTGCTTGCATAGCTCGCACCGTCCGGCTTGAAGCCGGGTGACCAGCTCTTTTCGCCGGACGGCGACCGGGGCTGGGATACGGTCGGTCAGGACCGTGTTCCTCTTGCGCCGCAATGGAATACCACCGAACCGTGCGGTTAGTGGTTTGCGACCTACGCGCTCAACGTTGACCTCGAAACACCTGCGCGGCCAGTACGGCGTTGAGATGGTGGTCTTGTAGCGGTCCGCCATCTTCGTCACCGTCGAGTCGTGCTTACAGGCCAGCGTCTTGAGCATGGAGGTCTTCATCACCCATTCGAGCCGGTTCAGTCGGTAGACGTCACCGGCCAGCAGGTAGTACTCCACCAGCCCCCGGTACTGCGCGCCATAGGTCCTGACGATCGTGTGGTCGTCCTCGTTGACCATCTGGTTGCGTCGCTCGGGTTTTCCGAACTTGAGGTAGGGGGCGCTCTTGGTCGTGATCACATCGAGGGGCACGCGCAGCCCGACTGTGCCGTTGATGGAGCGGCGAGTGCCGGTGATCTTGCGATCGGCGTGCTGAACGGTGATCTCGTAGCCGAGGAATCGGGCCGCGCCTGTGCGGGCGTGGGTGATCAATGTCTTCTCCTGCGACAGTTCCAGTTTGAGTTCGTCACGCAGGAACGTCGCGAGACGGATCTTGATTTCCTCCGCTTCAGCTTTCGGTCCGGTGAACCCGAGGAGGTGGTCGTCGCAATACCGCACGTAACGCAGCCGCCGAAACCCCGGATCACCGGGGTCCTTGCTCGGCAGGCTTCGCCGCTGCTTACGCAAAGCGTGCACCGTGGGTCGGTCCCCGCGTCTGCGCGCCCGCACGAGCTGCTTTTCCACTTCTTGATAGGCAGGGTTGGGTACCCTGCCGGTGCCTCGGGTGTATTCCGGGATGAGGACTGTCTCGACGTGCCTGTCCAACTTATGCAGGTAAATGTTGGAGAGAATCGGGGAGGCCACGCCGCCTTGTGGAGCACCTGACAGCGTTTCGTGCCATACCCAATCGTCCAGGTATCCGGCTTGGAGCATGTTGCGCAGCAACCGAAGGAACCGGCCGTCGTGGATGTCGCCCGCCAGCGTGGACAGCATGATTTCGTGATCGAGCGATCCGAAGCAGTCGGCGATGTCGGCCTCGATGAACCAGGTCGTTCCTGTCCAGCGAGTCGTGACCTCCGACAGTGCGGTGTGGCAGCCACGTTCGGGCCGGAACCCATGTGACCGGTCGGAGAACTGCGGCTCGTAATACGCCTCAAGGAGCAGGCGGATCACTTCGCCGACCAGTTTGTCCGACCAGGACGGCAGTCCCAGCGGTCTTTTCTTCCCGTTCTTCTTGGGAATGTAGGTTCGCCGGACGGGCTTGAACCAGAAGCGTTCGTGGCGCAGCGCATCGATGATGCGTCCGATCTTGCCCAGGGACATGCCGTCGACGGTCTCGCCGTCAGGTCCGGGTGTCATGGCCCCCTTGTTGGAGTACAGACGCCCGTAGGCGAGCAGATACAACTGCGGGTTGAACAGCTGTCGATACAGTCGTTCCAGCGGCAGGCCGCGCCTTCCGCGTTCACGCAGGACATTCAGTACCGTTGCGGCCTCACGCATCACGCGTACCTCGCGGCCTTCGAATGTCCGATCACCTGGCCCCCTTCGCCCGACTGTGGACGGCTTTCCCGTCCCCCCTGGTGGGGCGTTGCTCCCACGACTACTACGGGGCCTGTGTCACCATGAGGCACATGGCGTGTGCCCGTTAGGCGATCCCACGTTCGTCCTCGCCATACGTCATAGAGCGACTTAGGTGCCCCACTTACCCCCTTCAATCCCCTCACTGGGAATCGCTCCGCACCCCGGAGGTTGCATCGGATAGGAGCTGACTCCGATGCAGGGCACGGCGCCGGTTTCAGGTACCTTTCCGGCGGACGAGAAGTTGCGTCTTCTGGGGGTTGGGATTCAGGCAGTCCAGCTTTCACCATATCGCTCGGGTCCCGCAGCGCCCCGTTCCTCGTACCTGGACACGGCCACTGCTTCTCTGGCATGCTACTGTTCCCTTTTCCTTTCGGATCCAGGTAAACCATTAGACCCAGGAACACTCCTCCGAGTTCCTCCTGGCTGAGCCAGGAATATGACAAGGCGCTTTCGTGGCGCAGGCTCCTTCTTTTTGGTATCGACGCTGATCACGGGCTCACCGGCGGCGAGGAACTCCCCGGCCGTGGAGTTGATGTAGCGGAACTGGGCGTCCCGGTCGGGGTGCTGGGCGCCTTCGAGGGTCTTG
>JALZDU010000419.1 GCA_030862405.1 Actinomycetota bacterium
GCTTCGGACCCTACAAGGTGCGACTGTTTAAATTGACGGAGAAGGCAATGACGCTAAAACTGCGTAATGGCGTGTCAATGACCGAGGTGGACTACGGAACCGTGCTGCTCGACGAAGAGCGCGGTCAGTACTGGAACCTCAACCCAACTGGTGCCCTTATTTTACAGACGTTGCTGGGCGACGGAACGGCCGATCAGGCAGCACGGGCACTTGTTGAGCAATACGCGGTGGAGGTGGATACCGCGAGTTTAGACGTCCAGCAACTGGTCGAGGAACTGTGCTCGGCGGGGCTGATCGAAAAGTAGGCGTCACGACAACCGCTTACCGCACAGGAACACGCAGGAGAAACTAGATGACCGTACCGGAGGCCGTTTTCTACCATCCTCGGGCGGTGCCGCTGCGGCACCGGATCCCGACCCGACTGGCGGTAGGAGCCGCCCGGCTGCTGGCCCGCCAGTCACCCCGCCGAATCCGTAAGGTACTGACCTGGCTGCGCCAAGGAGCCCAACCGGCCACTTTCAACCAAGCCAAGGCAGCCCGAGACGCCGTGGCCGCGGTGAGCCTGGCGTGTGCGGGACGGGAGGGATGTCTGCCACGATCGCTGGCCACGATCCTGCTGTGCCGGCTGCGCGGCCAGTGGCCGACGTGGTGTGTCGGGGCGCGGAAGCTCGCGCCGTTCGGCGCTCACGCCTGGGTGGAGGCCGACGGAATCCCGGTCGGTGAGGACTACCCACCCAGCTACTTCCACACCTTGTTCACGGTGCCCTAACCCAACAACCCCACACGGCTTTGCCACACCGTCCCAAGTTCTGCGAGGACACCTGCGGAGGATCGTTGCGTATGCGCGCTGCTCGAGGGGCAGACTTCCTCGTCATCCGGGACGTTGCCCCGTGGCGGGCATTGCTTGCCCACATCCGCCCGCACACCTGGGTCCTCCTCGGCGGCGCCGCCCTGGGACTGGTGGGCAGTGCCGCGGGGTTGGCCCAACCGCTGGTAGCCAAGGCGGTCATCGACGCGCTAAGCCAGCGGCAGTCCCTGGTCCAGCCGCTGCTGGTACTGACCAGTCTGGTCATCGCGAGCGCAGGCATCTCCGCCGCAGGAAGGTATGTGCTAGAGCGCACGGCGGAGAACGTGGTACTAGCCACCCGGATCCAGCTGATCTCGCGGATACTGCGACTGCGGGTCAGCGCGCTTGACCGCCTCAAGCCGGGTGACCTGCTCTCCCGGGTCACCTCTGACACCACGCTGCTGCGCAACGTCTGTGCCGATGGCCTGGTCGGCGGAGCCAACGCGGTCTTCACCCTCATCGGGGCGATTGTGCTGATGGCGGTGCTGGACGTAACGCTGCTCGGGGTGACACTCGTCGTCATCGGCACCGTTGGTGGTGCCGTCGCGTTGGTCATGTCCCGCATCTCCTCAGCAACAGAACGGTCTCAGGCCGCCGTCGGCGAGATCAGCTCGGTTTTGGAGCGCGCTCTGGGGGCATTCCGCACGGTCAAAGCCAGCGGCGCCGAGCAACGGGAAATCACCGAGACCACTCAGGCGGCCCGCAGCGCCTATCGGCACGGTGTCGACGTGGCGCGCTGGACCTCGTTGGCGGGCATCCCCGCGGGGCTCGCCGTCCAACTGTCCTTCCTGGTCGTCCTCGGCGTCGGTGGGGCCAGGGTCGCCTCCGGCACGCTCGCGGTGTCCTCACTGATCGCGTTTCTGCTCTATCTCTTCTACCTCATCAATCCGATCGGCGCTCTCATCGAGGCTGCCACTCAACTGCACGTCGGTCTCGCCGCGATGCGACGGATGCGCGAGGTGGAGAAGCTGCCCGGGGAGCCGCACACAGACGGCCATGTCGCCATCCCACCCACCGAGCGCGCCGCTCCGGCACCCGCATCGATTGCATTTAGCGACGTGTGTTTCCGCTACCACGACAACGCGCCGCTGGTGCATGACCACCTGACCTTCACTGCCACGCCCGGCGAGATGACCGCCATCGTCGGCCCCTCCGGCGCCGGCAAGACCACCGTCTTCGCCCTGCTGGAGCGCTTCTATAACCCCGAACGCGGCACCATCACCCTCGACGGCCGCGACATCGGCCACTGGCCACTCGCCGAGCTGCGCAGCACCATCGGATACGTCGAACAGGACGCCCCGATCCTGGCCGGCACCCTGCGCGACAACCTGCGCTACGCCGCCCCTTACGCCACCGACGACCAGATCCACGCCGCGCTCACCCGCGCTCAACTCACCGAGCTACTCGAGCGCCTACCCGACGGGCTGGACACCACCGTCGGCCACCGCGGCACCACACTGTCGGGCGGCGAACGCCAGCGAATCGCCATCGCCCGTGCGCTGCTGCGTGCTCCTCGTCTGCTCCTACTCGACGAAGTCACCTCCCAGCTCGACGCCGTGAACGAGTCCGCGTTGCGGCAAGTGATCGCGGACCTCGCCCAGACCACCACCGTCATCGTCATCGCCCACCGGCTTTCCACCGTCACAACCGCACAACAAATCGTGGTCATGGCCTCCGGACAGACACGGGCCAACGGAACCCACGCCGAACTGGTGGCTTCCGACAACCTCTACCGCAACCTCGCCAACACCCAGCTCCTGGCCAGATGACCCCCGCACCCATCCACTGCGTCCAGGCCGAGCACCCGGACATCCGGACTGGCAGGTCCGCCTTTCCGCGGGACAGTTGTTCATCGTGCTCACGCGTCGATGCTGCCTTGGAACTGTTGCGGCGAGAAGACGCGTCGAGCGGTTCAGTAAACCGAACGGTGTCCCAACCAAAGATCATGATTCGTCAGCGCGCTTTACTCTCGCCTAATGCAGAAGGACCTGCGCCTACTCCCGGGCCTCGTACTGGCCGCTGACTCATCGCGGTGGCAGTGTCAAAGCAAGCTGCACGCCACCGTGTAGTAGCGCGCAGCGGCCTTGATGGCACCGGCGCGGCGTGGACGATTCACTGGACGTGTTAAGGGAC
>JALZDU010000435.1 GCA_030862405.1 Actinomycetota bacterium
ACCAGTCCGAACACGCCGTAGAGCTGTGATACGCCGTTGAGCCCGCGGCTGGCCAGGAACGTGCCCACAGTCTGCAGCGCCTGGACCCCGACCGCGGCACCGATCGCTCCGGGCATCAGATCAGCCAGCCGAATTTCGCGGGCGGTCAGCACCCGGAAGGCGATCAAGAAAACGGCGACGTTCGCCGCAATAGCGACGACGGTCGCGGCGACGCGGAGCCCCGTGCCAATTCCGTAGCCGAAGCCGGCAGCCAGCGGGCCAAGGGCGGACAGCGCGGTGGTTATCAGAATGACCGTGCCGAGAAGGATAAACAGCACCAGGCCACGTAGTCGGGACACCACCGGGTCGGGACGGGCAAAGCGTGGCACTGCCCACACCCGGTTCAGCGCGGTCTGGATGGCCACCGAGACACCCAGTCCTCCGTAGACCGCGCCGATGATACCCAGGACCACACCCAGGGTGCTGCCGCGGATCGCACTGATGTTCTGCTGCAGTTGCGGGCCGATGATCGGAAACTGCTGCAGTGCCGAGCCGAGTAGTGCCTGCTGCAGGGCAGGATCGCCTTGCAGCGTGAAGCCCAGCACACTCACCAGCAACAGCAGCAGCGGAAAGAGCGAGGCGAAACCGTAGTAGGTGATCAGCACAGCCAGGTAGCCGCCCTGATCGTCGATGAACTTGTAGACCACCGCCACGGGAAAGCCCAACCAGGTATGGCGCCGTTGGAAATTATCCAGGTGAGCCGCTATACCCATCCCCACGTCCTTTGCCCCGAGAATACAGATAGTACCCATGCCGGTTTATGGCGTTGATCCGCCGCGCCGGTAATCGATCAGCGCCAGAACAGGAATTCCCGGAGGCCGGCGGCTGCTGCCACTGGGTCGCCGCCGAGCACGGCGAAGACCGCGAAGCTGGCGCCGAACAGCGCGTCGGCCACCGCCGGCACGGTGATGATCAATAAGAAGAGGCCGACGATGGCATACAGGCCGACGGTGTTGGCGATGCGCCGAGCCTGTTCGGGCAGGTAGGGCTCCACAGCGCCGAACCCGTCCAGTCCCGGTACCGGGAGGATGTTGAGCACGAACGCGAGCACCTGCACCAAGGCCAGGTAGGACAGCCCGGTGGCGAGCCCATCCGGGAAGGCACCGATGCTGATCACTGTGATCAGTACGGCGCCCAGCACCAGATTGGTCAACGGGCCGGCCAGCGACACCGCCGAGGCGATCGCTCGCGAGCGCAGTGCGTTGCGATTGATCCACACCGCGCCGCCGGGTAGCGGGATCCCGCCGAAGGCCAGCAGCAGCAAGGGCAGCAGCAGGGACATCACCGGGTCGGTGTAGCGCCGGATGTCGAGGGTGAGGTAACCCTTGGCGCGCACGGAACGGTCGCCGCCCCGGTAGGCGGTCAGCGCGTGCCCGAACTCGTGCAGGCACAGCGCGACCGCCCAGCCGCCGAGCACCAGCAGCACGATGCCAGCGGTGCGAGCCGGGCCGGTGGTCAATGCCGCCAGCGCGCCGCCGGCCACGGTGGCGGCCACCATCAGGAGGAAAAGCGGGCTGGGGACCAGATCATTGGCACGCACGGGTTCACCCTCGCTCATGGGCCGTCCGGCTAATCAACCAGAGTGATCGACTTGGTTGCCAAGGTTGCTCCGCGTGTCAATCGCGACACGCCGAGGTATGCGCTCGTGTTGCCTCACGGTAGTTGCAACCCCGATGACACCGGTGTAATCACAGGCTTGTTATTGTTCGCGGCAGCCCGGGGCGCGGACTGGGGAGGAACTCTATGGCGAGGAGGCGGACCGCCATGGACGAGATGGACGGCAGCTGCAGCAGCTCTCCAGACGGCAGCATGGACCTGCATCAGGACCGGTGGGCACCGATCCCCCAAGTCCCGCTGGTTGCTGGCCTGTTCGATGAACCTGACCAACACGAGTGGCAGGAGCGGGCGCTGTGCGCTCAGACCGATCCCGAAGCGTTCTTTCCCGAAAAGGGCGGCTCAACCAGGGAAGCAAAGCGGATCTGCTCAGGTTGCGAGGTTCGGGCTGAGTGCTTGGAGTACGCGTTGGCGTTCGATGAGCGGTTCGGCATCTGGGGTGGGCTGTCGGAGCGCGAGCGCCGCAGGCTTAAACGCCGGGCGGTCTAAGCGCGGGCACCTCCCGGCGTCCGTGATGGTGAACCGGACACGTACGGTGTGCCCGCACTAACGGGTACGGACAGGAGGGGTCGGTGTGTCGGGCACTGCTGGGGAACCTCCTGTGAATGAGGAGGGGTATTCAGGCGCCGCCACGCGCACCCGCCTCCGGCCCTCCCCACTGCCCAGGCCCTCCCACCCCGATACTGTCGGCAGCGCCGCGGACAGCAGCGACTCAAACGTGCTGACATTGGTGGACGTCGGGATCGGCACTCGCATCCGGCAGTTCCTGCTGGCCCCTCCCACGCTGCTCACTGTTGTGATGACAGTGCTCGCCGTGCTGGTGAACCGCGATCGGCTGGGACTGAACTTGGCGGGAGGTCGGCTGCTGCCCGTCGAGGGCCTGATCGAGACCTGGTCGTTGTACCTGGCCTCCTGGCATCCGGTCGGTGGCGGGAGCGCCGCCCCTCCACCGGCTGCACTGGCGGCCATTGGTCTATTTGGCCTGCCGGTGGGATCACCTGCCGTGGCTGTGTCGCTGCTGCTGCTGGCCCAGCTGCCGTTGGCCGCTCTGTCCGCCTACCGAGCCACGTGCGCACTGCCGGTCAGCCGAAATCGGCGCGCACTGGCCGCCGCCGGGTACGCGTTGCTGCCACCGGCCGTGGCCGGGCTGGCGCAGGGCCGGTTGGACGTCGTGCTGGTGCACCTGCTGCTTCCCCTGGTGCTGGCCGGCTCCGTCGCCGTCCTGCGCGGAGGCACTGTCGGGCGATCGGGCGGTTGGCTGTCTACCGCGGCCGGCACCGCGCTCGGACTTGCCGTCGTCGGTGCATTCGCTCCGCTGATCCACCTGTTGGTGCTGGTGGTGGTGGTCGTCGGTTTCGTCGTGGTTCATGCGCCCCAGGTGTCGACGTTGCGGCGCGCGGTCGGACTGTTCGCGGTAGTGCTGCTGCCATTGGGTTTGCTGGTGCCGTGGCCGGCGGTGGTGGTGCAGCGCCCGGCAGTCCTGCTGCACGGCGTCGGCGCGGTGGTGCCCGAGCAGGTGCCCGGCTGGCTGCAGCTGCTCGTCCTGGACCCCGGTGGCCCGGGCGCCGCACCGTGGGTGGGTGCGGTGGTGCTGATCGCGGCGGTGACCGCGCTGGTGGCTCGGCCGTCCCGGGCGATGCTGCCGGGTCTGGGTTTGGTCCTGCTGGGCGTCGCCGCGGCGGTGGTGCTGATCCAGTCGCCGATGCGGCCGCTGGTTGGGGGTGATCCCCGGCCGGGATCACCCGCAGGTGCGCTGCTCTTGGTTGGATCCGGTTTGTTGTGGATTGTGTTGCTCGCCGGCCGCCGTGGGCAGCCGGCCCAATGGTGGGTCAATGAGCAGTGGAGCCGCTTGGCCGGGGCTCGGTGGAACGGGGCGCTGTCTGTCACGCCGTGGGTCGGGGTGGCCGCGCTGTCGACCGCCGCGGTGGCAGTAGGCGCCAGCGGCCCCCTCACTGCCGGCCCCCCGGCTGCCGTGCCAGTGTTGGCCCCGTCGTTGGCCGCTGAGCTGGCCCGGTCCGGCACCTCTGTTCTGGTGGTCGGCGCCCCGGGTGAGCCGGTGCGGCTGACCCGGTCGCACACTGCCCGCTTCGGGGACGACGACATCGCCCCGCTGCGCGCTACCGGGGCCCGCCTGGAGCGCGTCGCCGCGGCGCTGCGGGCCGGCAAACCAGGCGAGACATCCGCCGCGATCGCCAATGTGGCCGCCACCGGCGTGCAGTTCGTCGTCTTACCCACCCCAGCCCAGGGTGCTCGAGCCCTTGCGGCAGCTGGTTCGCTGGCCAAGCCTGCTCCACCGACTGCGGACGGCAGGCCGGTGCTGCGGGTGACCCGACCGGTCCCGGGAGCGGAGCTGCTGGGACCCGCGCTGGCAGCGCAGGCGCGTACCGGCGCTTCGCCGCCTACTGAACCCGGCGTCAGTGGGGTTCTGGCACCTGCTGCGCCGCCCCGGGTGGCAGTACGGGTCGCGCCTGGCGCAGAGGGTAGGTTGCTCGTGGTCGCGGCCAACGATGAACCAGGCTGGCGGGCCAGTGTGAACGGACGCGGAGTGCCTGTGGTGCGTGGTTGGGGCCATCAGGTTGCGGTCCCGGTGCAGGGCAATGCGGCAGAGGTACGGGTGGATCGCTCGGATGTCACCCGTAACGCGCTATTACTCGCTCAAGGGGCGGTGCTCTTGCTGGTTGCGGCCACCGCGGTGCCCTCCCGGCGCCGTTCGGACCGCTAGTGTGCCACCACCGTTGACTGGGTCAGTCTCCGCGGGTAGGGCCGTCGATGAGGTCCGGATCGACCCCCAAATAGCTTGCAACCTGCTCGACCAGCACCTCGTGTACGAGGTCGGACAGGTCGCCGCCGCCTTGCGCGCGAGTCTCCAGCGGCCGCCGGTAGAGCACGATTCTGGCCCGAGTGGGCAAGCCGGCGCGGTCCACGCCGGCGGGGATCAGGCGGGCCAGGGGAACCTTGCCGTCCTCCACCACATCGCTGCCCCAGGTCACCGTGGTCGGATCGCAGTCAGTGATCTCTGGCACCTCGTCGACAGCGACGTCGAGCCTTTCAAGCTCGGTGTGCCAGCGCTCGTCGATCGGTTCCAGGGCATCCAGCACGATCGCGTCGAACCGCTCCGAGCGGCTGCGGGCCGCGGGCAGTGTGGCAGGAAACAGCAGCCCCCGCACCCCGCGACCGCGCCGGTCCCGGCGCTTGCGCAGAGCAGAGCGGGCTGACCGGGTCACAGTCATCCATTGAGCCTACGCCGCAGCGCATCGGCCGGGATGGTCCCGACATCACAGCGCGCCTAGCGCAACGAGCCCGACCTGCGCGCTATGGTCGGCGCCGTGCGCAGCGTGCGGCGGTGCTCAAAGAGCGGGTGCGCATACCCGGCGGTCGCCACGCTGACCTTTGTGTATTCAGATTCCACTGCTGTCGTGGGCCCGCTGGCCACCTGCAGCGAGCCGCATACCTACGATCTGTGTGAGCGGCATGCGCTGCGCCTGACAGCTCCACGAGGATGGGACGTCGTGCGGCATGATGGTCAGTTCGCCGAGTTAGAGCCGTCGGTGGACGACCTGACCGCGCTGGCCGAGGCGGTACGGGAGGCCGGCCGGGTAGACCGTTCGATGGATCCCGTTCTCGCCGCTGGGGCCAGTGCAGGCGGTCGCCGGGGTCATCTGAGGGTCCTGCCGGACCCAGTCGACAGCTGAGCCCGTCCCCGTCGCCTCTAGCGTCCCGGTCGGAGGGATCGCCGCGCAGCTAGGCTCGGTGGCGCCACCCGGACTCGACGCAGGGTCCACGAAGCCGGACCTGATAAGGGAGCGCAGTGCCTGACCTGTCAACGATAGTGAAGGCGTACGACATCCGGGGTGTCGTCGGTGAGCAGTTGGACGCTGCGGTGGTACGCGACATCGGTGCTGCGTTCGCCGAGTTGGTGCGTGACACAGAGGGCTCACATGCGGTGGTCGTCGGGTATGACATGCGGGAGTCCTCGCCCGTACTGGCGGGCGCGTTTGCCGAGGGAGTGACCGGCCGTGGTCTCGACGTCGTCTCAATCGGACTGGCCAGTACCGACATGGTGTACTTCGCTTCCGGCCGGCTCGACTTGCCGGCCGCGATGTTCACCGCAAGCCACAACCCGGCCCGCTACAACGGCATCAAACTCTGCCGGGCCGGCGCTGCGCCGGTTGGCCAGGACAGCGGGCTGGAGGAGATCCGGGCCGCGGTTGAGCGGGGGATCGAACCAGGGCCCGGAGGCGGTCGGGTCACCGAGCGGGAGATGCTCAGTGACTACGCTGAGCACCTGCGCTCGCTGGTGGACTTGTCCGGAATCCGGCCGCTCCGAGTCGTCGTGGACGCCGGTAATGGAATGGGGGGCCATACCGTGCCCGCGGTGGTGCAGGGACTGCCGCTGCACATCGTCCCGTTGTACTTCGAACTGGATGGCAACTTCCCCAACCACGAGGCCAACCCGCTGGACCCGGCGAATCTGGTGGACCTACAGACCGCGGTCCGCGAGCACGGTGCCGATCTGGGCCTGGCCTTCGATGGCGATGCCGACCGTTGTTTCGTGATCGACGAGCTCGGTGAGCCGGTGAGCCCCAGCGCCATCACTGCCTTGGTCGCGACGCGGGAACTGGCCATCGAGCCGGGCGCTACGGTGATCTACAATTTGATCACTTCGCAGGCCGTGCCGGAGATCGTCGCCGAGCACGGCGGGCGCCCGGTACGCACCCGGGTCGGCCACTCGTTCATCAAGCAGAAGATGGCCGAGACCGGGGCCATTTTCGGCGGCGAGCATTCCGCGCACTACTACTTCCGGGGCTTCTGGCGGGCCGACTCGGGGATGCTGGCGGCGCTGCACGTGATGGCGGCACTGGGCCATCAGCCGGGTCCGCTTTCGGCGCTGATGGGCGAGTTCAGCCGCTACGCCGCATCCGGTGAGATCAACTCCACGGTCGATGATCAGCAGGGCAGGATGGCGGACGTTCGGGAGTGGTTCGGTCGGCGCGACGGCGTCGAGCTCGATGAGGTCGACGGCCTCACCGTGCGATTGCCTGGCGGTGCATGGTTCAACCTGCGCCCGTCGAACACCGAGCCGCTGTTGCGCCTCAACGTCGAGGCCCGCGACACGGCAGCGGTAGAAGCGCTACGTGACGAGGTGCTCGCACTGATACGCCAGGTTGGTAGCTCTTCAAGGACTTCCGCCGGGTAGTGCGGTGGCCTTAAAGAGCGACCAACCCGCCGGTAAGGAGGAGGACGATGGCTGTTGATCTGGATCCTCAGCTGATGGAAATTCTGGCCTGCCCGTGCCCCGAACATGCCGCGCTGCGCAGCGGCACCATGGCTGATCCCGAGGCGGCTGCGTTGACCTGTACCGCGTGTGGGCGCAGCTTTCCAGTGATCGAGGGCATCCCAGTGCTGCTGCTTGATGAGGCACTGCCCGGCACTGGACCGCCTGCCGGTGCCCGGGACGGTGGTGGCAGCGGGCTTGGGTGCGGGTGATGCAACTCAAAGGGATATTTGACGACGACCTGCTTGATGACCCCGGGCGCCTGGAAGCCACTGACACCGGTGGGCTACTCCGTGCCGCGGCCACCGCAGGCGCCCAGGTGCGCTCCACGGCATCGGCCGCGGAAGAGGCAGGTCTTCAGCGGCTGGCCGGGGAACGTCCGAGAGCGCTGGTGCTGCTGACCCGAGCGGGCGCGGCACCGGCCGCCGCACCGCTACTGCTTGCGCTGCTCGGACCGTCTTGCCCAGTGCCGGTGGTGACGACGCGGTCGGTGCCGATGTGGGTAGGTGCGCTGGATATCGTGTTGGCGAACACCAGTGACCCGGGCGACCCAGAGCTGGCGGAGGGTATAGACCGTGCGGTCCGCCGGGGGGCTCAGGTGGTGCTGACTGCGCCTGCCGACGGTCCGGTAGCGGCCGCGGCTGCAGGTCGATCGGTGCTGCTGGTCCCCCGGATCGAAGTACCGCCGGGGTTGGCACTGCCGCGCACGCTCACCGCTGGATTGTTGTTGCTGGACACCTTGGGATTGCTGGCGATAGATCCCGAGGAGCTGGCCGGTGAGCTGGACCGCGAGGCCGAGCGCGACCACGTCGCGCACGAGTCGTTCGTCAACCCGGCTAAGTCGCTGGCGCTACGGTTGAGCGAGCGAACCCCGTTGTTGTGGGGCACCGATCCGGTGGCTACCGCGGTGGCCGGGCATAGCGCAGGAGCGCTCGCCGCGCACGCGGGGGTGGTGGCGCACGCAGCCGGCTTCCATGAGGCGGCAGCGCTGCCGGCGCTGCGCCAGGAGGCGGCCCGCGCCGGCGAAGAGGCCGAGGTGTTCCACGATCCATTCTCCCATGAGCCCTCTGACCAGACCCAGCGCAGCGGTATGCCGGCGGTCCGACCGGTGTTGCTCGGTGCGCTCCCCGATTCCCACGCCGAGCCCGAACGGGTCGCCGCCCTCGATGCGTTGCCCCGCGCCGATGTGGTGACCGCCGATGAGGAGCTGATGGTGCGCCAGGGTGAACCCGGTGCCGCTGCGTGCGCAGCTGCGGTGCTGGCCCTACGGTTCGACTTCGCCGCGTTGTATCTCGGGCTGGGCCGGGGCGTGCTGACCGGGCCGGGCCGGGCCGGCCCAGCCGAGTCCGCGGTCGGATGAGCAAGCGGTCCGCCAGCCGGCAAAGGAGGGTCTGTGGAGCTGTTGCGCAACGTGGTTCGGCCGTACTCCTGGGGTTCCCGGACCGCGATCGCGGAGCTGCTCGGCGGCCCAGTGCCCGCCCCACATCCACAGGCGGAACTGTGGCTCGGCGCGCATCCGGCGGGTCCATCGGTGCTGCTGCACGCAGACGGCACGCAGACCTCCCTCTTGGAGGCTGTGCATACCAACCCGGATCACTACCTCGGACCGCACTGCGCGCGCCGCTGGGGCAACCGATTGCCTTTCCTGCTCAAGGTGCTCGCCGCCGAAGAACCGCTGAGCCTGCAGGCCCACCCCTCTGCGCAGCAGGCTGCCGAGGGCTTCTTCCGTGAGGAGGCTCGGGGAATCCCCCGAGACGCTTCGGAACGCAACTACTCCGACCCTCACCACAAACCCGAGCTGGTCTGCGCGCTGACCGACTTCCACGCGCTCGCGGCTTTCCGGGACCCGCTCCGTACTGTCGAGTTGCTCGCCGAGCTGGACACCCCCGTGCTCGCCCCCTACCGCGTGATGCTCGATGGCGCGCCCAATGCCGATGGACTGCGCGCCTTGTTCACCACCTGGATCACAATGCCCCAGCCCGCGGCCAAAGAACTACTGCCCCGCGTCGCGGATGCCTGCGTCGCGCTGCTGCGCCGCGACGGGGTCTGCGGCGCCTTTCCGCGCTGTCACGGCAGCGATTTTCGCAGCGTTTGCCGGGTGTTCCTGGAGTTGACCGAGGCCCATCCAGACGACGTCGGGGTACTGGCGGCCTTGCTGCTCAACCACGTCGTACTGGCGCCGGGTGAGGCGATGTACCTACCGGCCGGCAAGCTGCACACCTACCTGCGGGGCATTGCGGTGGAAATCAGCACGAATTCGGACAACGTGCTGCGCGGCGGTTTGACTGCCAAGCACATCGACGTCCCCGAACTGCTGCGGGTGCTGGACTTCTCCCACGGCGAGTTGCCGGTGCAGCGCGGTAAGCCGGTTGGGCCGCACGAGACCGCCTTTCACACCCCGGCCAAAGAATTCCGCCTGACCCGGTTGGAATGGGCGGACGGCGACACAACCCCGGTGTGGTTGCAGAGCTCGTGGTCACAAATCTTGCTGTGCACCCAAGGGTCGGCCGAGTTGCGCGCCTGCGACGGCAGCAGCGTCGCGGTGCGCCGTGGGGGGTCGGTATGGCTGGCCGCCGCGGACCCGGCGGTCGAGGTGCGCCCGGATACCGGTCCAGTGCAGCTCTTCCGCGCCCAGCCGGGCCTCATCGCCTGATCCCAGCGGCACCCAGGCCGCCATCCGGCTCCGGATGGCGCGTGCCGACATGCCGATAAGGCAGCTCGGTGACTTGTAGGCTCACCGGTGCCAGTGAGACGGGCAGCGCGAGGAGGCGCCGGGGTGTCAGCGGGTGGTGGGACCAAGGCGATCGTCGCGGCGTTGCTGGCCAACGCCGGTATCGCGGTGTCAAAGTTCATCGGATACGTGATCACGGGCTCGTCGTCGATGCTCGCCGAGGCGGTGCACTCGGTGGCTGACACGTCCAACCAGGGGCTGCTGTTGCTCGGCCAGAAGCGCGCCCAGCGGGAGGCCACCCAGGCGCACCCGTTCGGCTACGGCCGCGACCGCTACTTCTACTCCTTCGTCGTGGCGCTGCTGCTCTTCAGCCTCGGGTCGGTGTTCGCGCTCTACGAGGGCTTCCACAAGCTGGAGAGCCACGAGCCGCTCACCTCCCCGCTGGTTGCGATTGTGATCCTGGTGGTGGCGATCGTGCTGGAGACCCTGAGTTTCCGCACCGCGATCAGAGAGTCCCGGCCGCTCAAGGGCGACGGAACCTGGTGGCAGTTCATCCGGCAGGCGAAGACCCCAGAGCTCCCCGTCGTGCTGCTGGAAGATGCCGGAGCGTTGCTTGGGCTGGTCCTCGCGCTGGGCGGGGTCGGGCTGTCGACGCTGACTGGCGACCCGGTCTGGGATGCGATCGGCACCCTGTGCATCGGCGTCCTGCTGGGCGTCATCGCGGTCATCCTCATCATCGAGACCAAGAGCCTCCTGATCGGAGAGGGTTCCAGCCCCGACGAGCTGGACCACATCCATACCGCAATGGTCGGTGGCGGAGTTGATCGGGTGATCCACATCAAAACCCAGTATCTCGGTCCGGATGAGCTGCTGATCGCAGCCAAGATCGCGGTGCCGGCTGCGATGTCCACCGCTGAGGTCGCCCAGATCATCAACGAGGCTGAGGCGCGGGTTCGCAGCGCGGTGCCCGCCGCTCGAGTGATCTACCTGGAACCAGATCTGGATCGCACCCCAGCGGCCAGCAGATGATGACCGGGGAGCGACGCGAGCGAGACAGGAGACGATGGCCATGGCGACCAGCGGGCTGTGGCGGACCAAGCCGATCGAACAGTCCATAGCGGACACCGACGAGCCAGGTAGCAAGCTGCGGAAGAATCTCGGTGCGCTGGACCTGACTGTGTTTGGCGTTGCGGCTGCCGTCGGTGCGGGAATCTTCGTGTTCGCTGCTCAACAGGCCGGGGACACTGCGGGCCCGGCGGTGTCGCTTTCCTTCGTCCTGGCTGCGATCGCGTGTGGTTTTGCAGTGATGTGCTATGCCGAACTCGCCTCCACAGTCCCGGTCGCCGGCAGCGCATACACCTACTCCTACGCCACCTTCGGCGAGTTCATTGCGTGGATCATTGGCTGGGACTTGGTGCTGGAGTTCAGCGTGGGCGGCGCGGTGCTGGCCAAGGCCTGGTCGGTGTACCTAAGCGACGTCGCCGGTGGGTTGCTCACCACGACCGTCGACGTTGCCGGAATTGCGGTCGACTGGGGGGCGCTGCTGGTCGTTGGCGTGCTCACGGT
>JALZDU010000461.1 GCA_030862405.1 Actinomycetota bacterium
GCCGGGGGGTCTGCCACAGCAGGCCGAGGCCGAGGAAGGAGACCAGCAGCGCGAGGACGGCGCCCTGTACCAGCAGCTCGAAGGGCAGCGGCAGGTTCTCCCGGCCGCCGATCCCGTGGGCGAGCACCGGCGAGGCGGCCATCACCTCGCCGGGCCCGGCGCGGCCGGACCCGGCGCGCGGGCCAGGCGCACGCCGGCCACCAGCAGCCCCAGCGCAATCCCGTAGATCACCACGAGCAGCCCGCGGTCGAGCACCGCCGGTCCGGCGAACGGGAGCTGGGAGCTCCACAGCCCGCTGATGTCGGTGCCCGCCAGCAACAGCAGCGTCACCGCCATCATCGGCAGCCGCGACGCCGCCAACGCGGTCCCGCGCAGCGTGCTGACCACCGTGACACCGGCCACCAGCAGGCAGAACGCGCCCAGCACGGCGATGACCACCCAGCCCGAGAACGACCCGCCGGGCTGGGCAGCCATGCCGCTGCCGAGCATGTGCACGCCGAAAGCCACCACGCCGGCCACGATGACCGCGGCCACCGGCCGATGCCAGTCGCGGACCCGTCCCAGCGCCGCGACAGCCAGTGCCACCAGGCCGAGTGCCGCCACCCACGGCCACGGCGACGGAGCTGCCAGCCCGGTCCGCATCCCGAGGATCGTCACGGGACGACCGTCCACGATGAGCGGGAGCGTCCACGACTCGGAAGCCCCCTCCGGCAGCGACCGCCCGTCGACGCGGGCGTCGGTCCAGGTGACGCTGTCCCCGTCGGTGAGCTGCACCCACTGCTCGCCGGTACTCGCCGACTGGACGTCGGTGCCCGCCGACTGGGCGGTGGGCGGGAGCTGACCGGTCTGCGCCGCGGTGGGGCTGCGCGGGTTGACCTGCACCCCCTGCTGCGACAGCCGCAGGAACGGCTCCCCGCGATAACCGAGGACCACGATCTCCTCGGCGCCCCGGTCGGAGACGCGGACGAACTGACCACCGAGCCCGACCGTCACGCCCACACCGGAGCCCGCAGGCTGGATCTCGGTGACCGTGGATCGGGAGTTGGTCGGCGATGCGCCTCCCGCTATGTGTGCAGCGGCGGTGCCTGGACCCACCAGAGCGAACAGCACCGCCGTCATCGTGATCACGAAACCAAACCGGCGTGCTGCGCGCCTCACTAAAATCCTTCCGGTTGGCGTGAGCGTATGCGGCGGTCAGACGCCGACTACAGTCATGACGCTGTCCAAGCCCTCGAAGTCCTCCTCGTTACGGGTGTACAGCGGAAGACCCCTGGCCGAGGCGATCGCTGCGATCATCAGGTCCATCCGGCGCGGCCGAGGATCGCGGCCGGCAGCGACGGCCAGTGCTACCAGGGTGCCGTATCGGGCTGCGGCCTCGCTGTCGAAGGGCAGGGAGTCGAAGTCGGTGACAGCCGCACCGAGCTTCTCGATGCGCGCGGCCCTGGTAGCGGTGTCCCGGGCCATGGCCACCCCCCGATGCAGCTCGGCGAGAGTGACGGCAGTGATCTCCGGGATGCTCGGCAGGGCCTCCGGGTATAGCCGGTCGAGATCGATGTAGGCACAGGTATCGAGCACGCCGGAGGCGGGGCGGTCAGGCACGGTTGCGCTCCCACGGGTCGTCCTCGCCAACGCGATCTTGGTTGCCGACGAGCTCGTCGACCTCGGTGCGCATGCGCGCATGGTCCACTCGCGGCAGTCTGCGGTGCCGTGCTACCAGTTCCTCGGCGCTCAGACGCCGCCGGCGGGCGAGCGGGCGCAGTTCGGCGACCTCGGTGCCGTTGCGGGTGATGTGGTAGGTCTCCCCCGCCTCAACCGCGTCCATCACCGCCGCGGAGTTGTTGCGGAACTCGCGCTGGGTGATGGTCTTCATAGGCGGCAGTGTAGCACGACGTGTCCTGATGTGCTACATCAGGAGCGTTCCGTCTTGGACCGCGGCTCCAGATCCCAGGCGGGGCATCCGCCTCGGGCGCGCCCCCAGTCGGCGAGCGCGGTCCTGGTGCCTGCACCGGGCACGGGGGCGGCCCCTGCACCGCTGCTGAGGTGCCGCTGAGCCGCGGTACCGGGTCCCGAGCGCGTGACGGGGGCCCATCTCGGCGCCCACCACGCCGGCGCCTCGGTGCCGGTTTGCCCGGCCCCGCTGACAGATTGTTGGCACATTCCTACACCTCGCCCTCGATCCGCTCGAAGATGTCTGCGTCTGTTTCCTGTTGCCACTGTGGCAGCTCGTCCCAGTCGGCAACATAGGATGATTTGGGGTCGGGAAAGTGCTTGAAGATTTGACCTATCCAGCAAAGAGAGACAAAATGGCCCTTTTGTGCTCGGCTCAGCTTTGATGTCCGACCGTTGGTGATCTTTATAAATGCGTGTACCTGAGCGTAGACAGCGGCTGCGCTCTCCCGTTCCCACTCCGGGGTCTGCTCCCAGGATATAATGTATCCAGGCTTGGGATCACCGGGATAGTGCTTCTTGACACCAGCGATCCACGCTTCGCGAAATACTTGCCCATGCTCGACTGACAACGTGCTTCTCCCTGCAATTTCCAGCTGGCGGAAGTTCTGGTCACCCGGAAGTTCTGGTCACGGCCGTGATCTGTTCGTTGAGGCGAGAGACATGTTTGTCATTGAGGAAAGGAGTAAGCTGCGCTTGCAGGCCGTGAAACTTACGGCAGATAACACCTGATTTAGTTTGCCACGCCGTATCCAATGCAGCATATGCGTACCTGACCAGGTGTTCTGGATCGCGACGCTGCACACCGATCACGGCGAGATCAATCAAGACGTTACCTCGACGTCGTGGGGCGAGGTCTTGACTCAATGCCTGCGTAAGGGCTCCCTCAGCAAGGTCAGGACGTCTAAGTTCGACATAGCACGCCCCGCGTTCCTCAGCCATCCGGGAACCGTCAAAGCGAAGCCAGCCACCAGTGTGCACCCGCCCGGTCAACCGATTTACCTGCTCTGCTTCGTCAAGCGCTCGCTGACATCCATCTAGCTTGCCAAGACCAGCTAGCGATTGAGCTCTAACGGCTTGTACCCACTGTTTCGTGGAGAGAGAGCTATCTCCCCTTTGAGCTAGACCTGCAGCAAATTCAAGCATATGGAATGATGCATCAAATTGGCGCTCATAGACGCTGATAAAGGCATGACGAGTCATGGCACAAGCCCACAAATCGAACAAATTTGCCTCTTTGCTGGCCGCAGCTGCAAGGGTGTAGCAGTGGGCCGCGTGGGTGTACTGGTTACAATCAAAGAAGATTTCTCCGGCAAGTTGAAAGAGATCACCCGCGAGAGCGCAGAGACGCTTATGAGCGTCTTCTCCATGAGGTCTTCGAAGAGCGTCAGTCAGCAAGTCAAGCTGTTTCCGTACCAAAGGTAGCGTGCTGCGTTTGCGTTTAGATGCGGCAAACACATTCCAGAGATAATCAGCTATTCTCCCGAGATCGTCGATGGTAGCGGTATCGAGCCGGGTCGTTCCGTTAGAAAAGTATTCCAAACGCTCCCAATCGAGATGAGGCTCTCCGAATTGTGCCACTAATAGCGCACCTGCTACGCCGATAAGATGCAGCACCTCGCGACGAATCATACTTTCATCTATCTCCGAGAGTTCTTGGCGCCCGCGGCAAAGAATCACGGGGCTAATGCCGCCTAGCAGGCCGTGACCTGTGAACTCTTCACCGATCGTCGGACAATCGGCGCTACTCCCCGCATCGGACACAGCGTACCGCAACTCATCAAGAACCGCGCTCAAACCACTGGTGACCAACTCTGCGACATCGAACGACATGAATACGAGGCGACCATCGACTACGACGGGCAGCATCCCGCCAAGCACAGGTGCAGTCGTTTTCGGCGCGGAGGCCTCGGCCTCAGGCGCCCCCGCAGGCACCACTGCAGCAAACCGAGCTTGCGCCTCGTCGGAGGACCGCGCAAGAGCAGTATCCAACACTTCCTGCATATGAGGCCGTAGCGTGATGTCCGCTAGCCGGGCCTCCCACTTGTTGACCGTTCGTGTGCCAACCCCGAGGTGCGCGGCGAAGGCACGGACGCTGAGTCGCAACGCCTCGCGGAGCAGCTTCGCCTCAAGACCGGTCCAACGGCGGACAGTAGTCATGGCATGCGCCTCCCCTCGATGACGAGCGTCGTACCCAGCGTAGTACCGAGCAAGTACGCCGGTAGGGCGTCGGTAGACCCTTCCCGTCAGACCACCCGCTGTCCAGGCTTTCCCCGGGCTCCACGGTGAGTAGCAGCAGGCAGAGGAGGTGATGAGCAGACAGAACACGACGTGGAAGGACGACACCCCCTCTGGCCAGGCATACAGCTGAGAACCGGAAGAGGCCCCGGCGGTGGCCGCCGCCGAGGCCGATGCACACCCCACCGATGACGAAAGGGCTCTGCCATGCCCACGGTAGACCAGATCCAGCGTCGCCTCCTCCGTCCCACGGCGATGACCAGTTTTCTCGACGGACGTGCTCATCTGCTCAACGAGCAGGCCACCACGGCGGGACTGGCCGCCGGCCACGGCGAGTACATCGCGCTGTGCGGGCGCCGGGTCGTGGCAGCAGCCCTGATGGCCCCACCCGGGCCGACCTGCCTGAACTGCGAGACAGCCTTGCACCGCGCCACCACCACAACCGGCACCACCTCCCACCGCCGCCGCGCGCCGCTAGCCCAGTGGCTGCGCCGACCCGTCCCGCGAGCCGGCTCGCGGGCGGTGCGGGCGTGACGCGCTGGTGCGTGGCGTCCCTGGCCGACGGCGACACCCACCTCGCCGCACCCGAGCCCGAACCCGACACTCACCTGGTGAGCGCGCGCTGTGGCGGCCGCCGGTTCCACCCCCTCGCCGTGCTGCCCGGCGCGCCACCCGACCAGGCCCAGATCTGCCCAACCTGCCGCTCGGACTTGCCCCTGATCCACCAGGCCGCCGTTCGACAGGTCGGACCCCGGGCGCGGTGATGTCGAATGCTTAGCTCTGGACCGCGACCCCGGACTCCAGGAGGGCATCCACGTCGGGCACGCCCCAGTCGGCGAGCGCGGTCCTGGTG
>JALZDU010000464.1 GCA_030862405.1 Actinomycetota bacterium
ATGCCGCCGCGGAGCACACCGCCGTGTCGTCGAGGTTCGCCGACAGGCAGTTCACCGGCGGCGTTGGCCACGTTGGCGTGTCGCCGATGACCACGACCCGAGTTCCGGCCGGGAACTGCGAGATGAGGCGAGTGACACCGTTGGACCAGGCGGTCAGGAAACCCTCATCCGACACCATCAACGCCCGGTAGTACCTTGAGTAGGTACTGAGTACGACGATGTCAGGTCGCTCGGCCTGAATTCGGGCGACCGCGTGCGCGCGCCACTGCCCGCACTCATGGTAGGCCCGGCCAAGCTTGAGGTTTCGCACTGCCACGTCGTACGGGGGACATGCTGACTTCGTCAGGTTGATCAGCCGCCACCTGTCTTCGATCGCCGTCCGCTCCAGGGCCGGGAACCACTGTGCGGCGTGCGAGTCGCCCATCAAAACCATCGACCTTGGTGCGTCGCGGACTCCAAATACGCACTCGGGTGCGGTCGTCGCGGTGTACGACACATGGCAGACACGGTCGTAAATTTTCGCAGTGTCGTCGGACACCTTATTCAGCGCCGGAGTGACGTTGGCGGGTACGACTCCGGCCGCACCGACGACGCCCTCGGCCAATCGGACGCGCGTCAGCGGTTCGACCCACACATCGGTCGCCAACTTCGGTGGCACCGCCGCGAGAGCTGCGGCGGCGACCGCGACCGCGGTCAGAGTGGCTCCCAGTGTGTAACTGAGTCGCAGACTGTTGCGCAACCGTGCGCTTCGGCGTATCGGGTTCTCTACCAGCGTATACGTCGCCCAGGCCAGCGCGACTGCCACGGCGACCAAGCCGGCCCGCGTCCACCCGCCCAGCTCGCCGAACGCCGCGACGGGCAGCACGAACACCGGCCAATGCCACAGGTACAGCGAGTAGGACAACTCGCCCCCGCGCTGCATGAACGCCAGCCGAAGCACTTTCGATGCGCCACCTGCTGTGCCGGAACCACCACCGACGAGTATCGCCATGGCTCCTGCAACCGGGGCCAATGCAGCCCATCCGGGGAACGCAAGCTCCCGCGTGTAGGTCACTGCTGTGATCGCGATCACCAGCAGTCCCGCCCAGCTGATGGCGTGCGCCCACGTCGGCGGGATTCGGTCGAGCCGGTGTGCGGCGAGCGCAACCAAGCCGCCGGCTCCCAGCTCCCACGCCCGTGTCGGAAGGCTGAAGAACGCCCACGGTTGGCTGACCGATGTCAGCCACACGCACAGGGTCAGCGAGATGGCACACAGTACTGTCACGCTCCATGCCACCGAAACGCGCCGCCGGTACCGCAGCGCGCACGCGAGCAGCAAAAATAGCGGCCAGATAAGGTAGAACTGTTCCTCCACCGCCAATGACCAGTAGTGCTGTAGCGGCGACGGTGCCTCGCTGGCGAGGTAATTGGTGCCCCTCCTGGCCAACCACAAGTTGACCACGTAAAGCGCAGTCGCTGCGCCGGGCTTCGCGATATCCAACACCTCGAGAGGTGTCAGCAGAACCTTGGCCGTGACAATGGTCGCTACGAGCACCACGGCAGCGGCCGGGAGCAACCGGCGAATCCGCCGCGCGTAGAAGGCCAGAAGACGAACCTGCCCCGTCCGATCGATTTCTTTCATGAGCAAGGCGGTCATCAGATACCCGGAGATGACGAAGAAGACGTCCACGCCGACGTATCCGCCCGGCAGCCAAGGCACACCGGCGTGGAATAGCACAACAACACCGACGGCGACGGTCCGCAGCCCGGCGATGTCCGGCCGAAATGCCAGGCCCACCGAGGACGTTCTCGTGATCAGATGTGCGGTGGTGCTCATGCCGGCGCTGCCTGCCTTTTCCCGCAGCCGGTGCACGGAGACGGGGTATTTACGCCCGTGGGTGGCAACGTAAACCGTTTTCAGTAGGCACCGGTGCCCCGTACGACTGCGCCGGCGGTCTTCCAGAGGATCAAGGCATCCAGGGCGAGAGACCAGTTCTCCACATAGCGTAGGTCCAGCCGCACCGATTCTTCCCACGACAGGTCGCTGCGGCCGCTGATCTGCCACAGCCCTGTCATCCCCGGTTTGACGAGCAATTTTCGTTGCGCGTCCCGTGAGTAGCAGGCGACCTCTTCAGGCAGCGGCGGGCGGGGCCCAACTATGGACATCGACCCGAAAAGCACATTGATGAGCTGGGGCAGCTCGTCGAGCGAGTGCCTCCGTAGAAATGCGCCCACTCGGGTGACGCGTGGGTCTTGACGCAGCTTGAACAGTGGACCGCAGCCCTGATTGCCGTCAGCGAAGTCAGACCTGAGCTGATCGGCGTTCACCACCATGGACCGAAATTTCATCATTGCGAAGTGCTTGCCATGCTGACCTACTCTTAATTGGCGGTAAAAGACTGGCCCGCCGTCACTGCGCACCGCGATCGCCACAGCGACTAGGACCGGTGCGATCAGCAGTAGCAGCAGGCCAGCCGTCACCCGATCACCCACCGCCTTGATTACGCGGGGCAATCCAGTGAACCTAGGCTCGGTGAGCCGCAGCAGCGGTAGGCCGTCCACGGCGGCGACGTGCAGCCTGGGACCGGCAATCTCCATCAACCCGGGGTCCACGACCAGCTCGGCGCCCGTGCCCTCGAGGTCCCAGGCCAGGTGGTGCAACCGCTGTGAGCTCCAACCCGGTGTCTGTGCGACCGAGACCACGCGGTGCCGGCCGTTCCACGCGACCTTCCCTACCGCGTCCAGGTCACCAACAACAGGCACCTCGAGGATGCTGCGGTCGCCGTTGGCGCCGGCACCGAAGGGTGTGCAGGCGGCTGTCACCTCCCACCCGTTGTGGGCGGCCCGTCGAGTGCGCACGATGAGCTCGGCCACCGCTTCCTCGGTGCCGACCGCAAGGACCTGATGCATGCAGGCACCATTGCGGCGGCGCCAGTGCAACACCTTGCGCAGAGCTAGGCGACCGCCCGCGGCCAGGATGAACGCAATCGGGATGACACCGAATACGTACGGTCGCACAGCGGGCAGCTTCAGCGCGAGGCCCACCAGTCCGATCAGCACTGCGACTGTGGCGAGCGCGCGCAGCAGCCGGCTGAATTCCTCGGAGCCTTGCCCCAGGATTGGCGGGTCCCAGGCTCGGGTTAGACCGAGGGCCGCAGCCGTGAGCGCCAACAGGAGCAGGCCAAGTGCGACCCGTAGGTCATATCCGAGCGACTGGCCCCACCACTTATGCAGCCCGAGCGATACAGCCATCGCCGCCAAATCCGCGACGGCCACCGATTGGGCGTATCGGATCTCCCACAGTGGTCGGGTGATCGCCTTACGCAATGGGTGGGTAGCTGCACCATTGACATCGTGAGCCGGTGATAGAGCGCTCGGCATTGAGTTCGCTACTATGGGATTCGTTACTTTTCCAGCCAACTCGCCGACGTTCGTGTTCCTGCCACCACGCCCGAAGCCCATGAATCATCGCCTACATTCGCTCCGCCGCAAGGATTGGATACTGTCAGTGACTTCCCGTCTCGGTGGACCACTCACTTGAGTGACTTTGCCGGAGAGTCGAAGTCGACATTGGTAACGTTACGGTCAAGACGGAGAATTAACGTATTTACCTGGCGGCCACTTTGGGTTCACATTTAACGAGTAATGAGAACGCGTGTTGCGGCCTTGGTGATCGGGAGCGCCCGCCGCCGCTATGGCCCGCCGCATCGGCGTCCTGCGATCGCTGGGACTGCGGATGGATAAGACGCGGATGTCCGCCGAGCGATCGTCGCCGCTACTCAGATGGGCTATCCTCTGATCCCAGCCATCGATCCTGGAGTTCCGATGAGTACGACCGCGGTGATCGGACTCGGGATCCTCGCCTGGGCCGTGCTGGCACTCCTGCTAGCGCTGTTCGTGGGACGCATGATCAGGATACGGGACCACCAGCGTCCAGACGGGACCGGGTCTAACGCAGCGGAAGGCAGATCAACCGGCGGTGAGGAGTCGATCCGCAAGCCAGCCGGCTGGCGTCTACGCAACAAGACATGACGCTGCGCACTTTCAGGTGCTGACCGGTGCACCTTGCCGTCGTTGTCGTTACCGGTGGTGACGTACAGCACGCTGTCAGGCTCCGGTTCGCTAGAAAATACTGTCAGCGGACGTCGTCGGGTTTGGGTAGTGCCGGTGGTGGCGATTCCGGGTCGCCGACGTCGTCATCCGCGTCCAATGCTGGCATTGAGGGTCGGTGACTTCCGCGAATGACATCGTCTCGATCCAACGTGCTGTCCGATGTATCCGATCACGTTCAAGTCCCTCGCTGCTCAACGCGATAGAGGAACGGGACATCAAATCCGCGGCTAATGATTCAGGAGTAAAGACAGACGTCGCCCGGGGGAGGCCGTGTGGGCCGGCGTCGCGGCCGCAGCCGCAGCCGGTGTGGCGATCACCCCCAACGGTGGCGTTATGGACAGCATGTTGTCGGCACGCCCGCGCTGGACGTGCGCACGACCGTCCGGTTCCAGCTGGATTGTGTACGCGCTGCGTTGTCGTCGCTCTGCCGCATGGTGAGGTGAGGCTGTCCTTATTGAGCCGATTGTCATAAAGTCGGCAGATGCTCACACTGTCCGTGGTTGTGCCGGCGACTGATCGGCCGGCGACCCTGCCGGCGTGCCTGGCCGCGATCGAACGGGCTGGCGGGAGCGACGAGATCGTTGTGGTGGACGGTCCGCCCGGGCTGTCGGCCTGCGGCGCCCGCAACGACGGGGCCCGGCGCGCCACCAGTGACGTGCTGGTCTTCGTCGACGCCGACGTGGAGATCCATCCCGACGCGCTGGAGCGCATCCGGGCCGCTTTCACCGCGCGCCCCGAGCTGACCGCGGTGTTCGGCTCCTACGACGATGGCCCATCGGCCGGTGGCACCGTTGCGGCCTTCCGCAACCTGCTGCACCACCACGTCCACCAGGGCGCCGGTGGTCCAGCCACGACGTTCTGGTCAGGGTTGGGTGCGGTTCGCCGCGACGCCTTCCTCGCCGCGGGCGGGTTCGATGCCGACCGTTTCCCGCACCCCTCGGTCGAAGACATCGATCTCGGCGTCCGGCTCGCCGCGAAGGGCGCGCAGCTGCTGCTCGACCCCTCGATCCAGGGCACCCATCTCAAGGCGTGGACGCTGCGCAGCATGGTCTTCACCGACTTCGCCCGCCGCGGCGTCCCGTGGGTGGCCTTGCAACTGCGCTCGGGTCAGGGCTCCACCGCACTGAACCTGGGCTGGCGGCACCGGATCAGTGCCGCGGCCTGCACCTTCGGGGTGCTGGCCGTGCTGGCGCGCCGCCCGCGCGACGTCGTCACGTCGGCGCTGGTCCTGCTCGGCCTCAACCGCGACTTCTACACTCTGCTCGCCCGCCGGCGCGGGCTCGGCGAGGCGGTGGTCGGGGTCGGGCTGCACGCGGTGCACCACCTCACCGCGGTGGCGGCTGTTCCCGCCGGTGTCGTGGTGCACGCCCGCGAGCGCCGTAGCTCGGTGGTAGGCGGCAATGGGTGACGACCTGCGGGTCGGGCTGGTCGGCGCCGGCCGGCTGGCCGAGGTCGGCTACTTGCCGGCGCTGCACGCAGCCAGCGGGGTTCGCCTCGTCGGGCTCGCTGAAATCGACCCCACCCGCCGTGAACGGGTGGGGTCGCTCGCCAGCGGCGTGCCCGCATTCCGCGACGCGGCGGCGCTGCTGGCCGCGGTGCCGCTCGACGGGCTGGTACTGGCCACGCCGGCGTCGGCGCACCTCGCCGACGCCGGTATCGCCGCAGCTGCCGGGGTTGCACTGCTCGTCGAGAAGCCGCCTGCGATCAACCAGCACCAGGCCGCGGAGCTGGCCGCGCTCACGCCCACCCCGTGGATCGGCTTCAACCGGCGCTTCGATCCCGGGATCGAGGCGCTGCGGGCAGCGACCCCGGCAGGTGAGGAGATTGGGGTGTTCCTCGAGTTCGACTACCGCCGCCACGGCTGGGGGGCGCACGCGGTGACCGACGACGCCCTGCTCGACGTGGGTCCGCACCTCATCGACCTGGCCCGTTGGATCACCCGCACAGAGGTGACGGAGATGGCACAAGTCCGCAGGGCTGTGCTGTCGCCGGAACGGGCGGAGTTCGATCTGGTCCTCGGGGCGGCCCGGGCCCGGATCCGCTGCGCGACGAACAGACCACACCGCGAGCGCGTCGAGGTCCGCAACCGGCGGGGGGCCGTTCTCGGCCGCCACCACCGCGGTGGCCTGCTGAACGCGGTGCGCGGGCGCCTCACGCCCCGGTCGGGGCCGCACCCGCTCGTCACCTCGCTCACCACCCAGCTGGAGGCCTTCGCCCGCGCGGTGCGTGGCGCACCCGAGCCGACTTTGGGCCGAGCCGGGGACGGGCTCGCGGTCATGGCGGCCATCGACACAGTCCGCGCCTGCGCGGCCGGCGGCGGTCGTCCAGTCACGATCGAGACGGTCACGATGACACCGGAGGACTGAAGCGTGCTGGCGATCCTGCAGTTCGACTCCCCGAGCGTCGCGTTGCTCGAACGCATGCTCGGCGAAGGGCGGCTGCCCGCTCTTGCGGGCCTGCGCGAACGCGGCGTATGGCACGACCTGGAAACCCCGGCCACGCACTTCCCCGCCGGGTCGTTCCACACCCTCTACAGCGGCACGGAGCTTGCTGACCACGGCCTGTTCTACCCGTTCCAGTGGTCGGCACCCGACCAGCGGGTGCGCTACACGACGGCGTTCGAGGCCCCACCACCGGTGTGGGAACGGCTGGGCGGGACAGGAGCGCGCACTTTGGCCATCGACCCGTACGAAAGCCGCGCCCCCCGCACGGCCGTAGCCGGCACGGTCGTCAGCGGTTGGCAGTTCACCGACCGGGTGGTGCTGGCACCCTGGTCGTTTCCGCGCGGCACGCGTGGCCGGCTGGCCCAGTTGTTCGGGCCGCCCGCGGCAGTGGAAGAGGTGTTCGGGCGCAGCTCCACCCGGGACTTGTTGCGGTTGCGCCGCGACCTACTGGCCGCGTCCGGGCGGGCCGCCGACGCCGCGCGCCTGCTGCTGGCCGGCGACCGCTTCGACCTGACCTGGCTGACGTTCAGCGCGGGCCATGTGGCCGGGCACCAGTTATGGAACCTGTCACAGGTCGAGGAGGGCATCGGCAGGGACATCGATGGGGCCACCCGGCATCTGCTTTCCGGCGCGCTGGAGGAGGTGTACCAGAGCGTCGACGCGGGCTTGGGCCGCGTGCTGGACGCGCTTCCCGACGACGCCGATGTGATCGTCGTGTCCCCGGTGGGGATGGAGGTCAACACCAGCCGGGCAGATCTGTTGCCGGAGATGCTCGACGCAGTCCTGTTCGGTGGTGCCCGGCAGGACACCGGGTCAGGCTGGGTCTGGAAGCTGCGCGCGGCCCTGCCCACCGGCCTGCGAGCGCGGGTCGCGGCCGCGCTGCCGGACCGCGCCGCGCTGGCGCTGACCGCGCGCCTGGAGCTGCGCGGCCAGGACTGGAGCTCCACCCGGGCGTTCGCCCAGCCCGCGGACAATCAGGGCTACGTGCGGCTGAACCTGCGCGGGCGCGAGCGAGACGGGATCGTCGACGCTGCCGAGGCGCAGCCGTTGATGGACCGGATCGCGACCGGCCTGCTGACCTTCCACGACCCGGATGGCACCCCGTCGGTCAAGGCCGTGGAACGGGTCGTCGACACTTTTGACTCCGGAGTCCATTCCGACCGGCTGCCCGACCTGATCGTGCGCTGGAGCGACCAGCCCGCGACCCGGCTCGGCGCCGTCATCTCCCCTCAGTTCGGCACCGTACGCCGCCGGGGTTCGGGCAGCGGTCGTTCCGGCAATCACACCGCGGGCGATGCCTGGGCGCTGGTGGTGCCGGGCGCGTCGCGGCCGCGAACCCCCGGCCGGCATCCGCGCCTGGTGGACATCGCCGCGACCGCCGCCGCCCTGGCCGGCGCGGACCTCACCGACCTGCCCGGTGAGCCCTTGCTCCAGCGATAGCTTCCAGGCCCAGCCCCAGCGCCGTCGCGGCCTGAGCGACGCAGATCAGGGCACCGGCCCGCGGGCCGTGGGTAAGGCCGCGGCGCAGCAGGCCGGCGTAAAAGCGTGGCGCCTCCAGCCGCAGCAACGTGCCATGGTCGGAGCGGAACCGGTAGGCACCCCGGCCATAGCGCAGCTGTTGGCGCCAGAACCCGGCCGGCGACAGTTCCTGATGGTGGCGGACGAGCGCGGCGGGCACGAACACCAGTGCATGGCCCGCGCCGATCAGCCGCGCGCACCAGTCCCGGTCCTCGCCGGCTGCCAGCGGGTAGCGCTCGTCGAAAGGGATGGCCCGGCACACCTCGGTCCGGCAGGCGAGGTTGCTGGTCGGGGCGAAGCGCATCCGGCTGGTCGCTGGGTCGATCGTCGCCTCTGCCAGGTGCGTCGCGATCGCCTGGGACGCATTGGCCAGCACGCTGCCCGGCCGGCCGTTTCGGGTCGGCCCGGCAGCCGCGGCGGCGGCTGGTGAGCCTGCGGTGATCCGGCGCTCGAGGGCGTGTGCCCATCCGGGGACGGGCTCGCAGTCGTCGTCGGTGAAACAGATCACCGGCGCCCGGGCGGCACGCACCCCGGCGTTACGGGCTGCCGCCGGTCCGCGACCCGCACCGCGTACCAGCCGGGCGCGTGGCGCGGCGGCAACGGCGTCGGCGACCGCCCTGGCGTCGCGCGACGCGTCGTCGACGACCACGATCTCCAGGTGCGGCGACGTCTGGTGCTCCAGTGCGGCCAGGCAGGCAGCGAGCCGGGCGGGCCGGTCGCGGGTGGGCACGACCACCGACAGTTGCGGATCCACGACGTTCACATGATCACTCCCAGCAGGAGGACGGCGGTCGCGCCGCCCAGTGAGGTGACGGTGAGCCGGGCACCGGCGGCACCGGGCAACAACCTGATGGCAAGCAGTGCGTACCCGGCCGCACCGGCCAGGGCGGCCACCGTCGCGCCCACGGCACCCCACGCCGGAACGGCCAGCACCGCTGCACCGGTGAAGGCCAGCGCACCCACCACTGCGGCGTACAGGGTCGTCTCGGGCCGTAGCCGCAGCGCCGCCGCCTGGACCACCAGCGCGTTCACCGGGGCGAGCACGACCATCGCCAATGCCGGGCCGAACGCCCCGGCGGCAGCGGTGTAGCGCTCGCCGAATACAAAAGGCACCACGGCGTCGAGCGCGAGGACGGTGACGCCGGCCACTGACCCCACCACGGCCAGCAGCCCACCGGCGAGCCGCCGCAACGAGGACTCGGCACCGGCGAGGCCACCGCCCTGGGCGAGCCTGGGCAGCGAGACCGTGAAGACCTGCGTGATCGCGTAGGTGACCGCCAGGGCAAGCCCGATCGCCAGCGCAGCGAAACCGGTCTGCACGTCCGACGCTGCGAGCAGCGCCACCGCGATGACCCCACCGCGCTGCGCAACCTGCACCAGCACACCGCTGGTCGCCTGGAGCAGGCCAAAGCGCAGCGCACCCTCGGGTACCGCCACCGGCGGGAGTCGCCGGCGCAGCAGCGGTGTCGCGGCGACCATCCCGAGGCCGAAGGCCACCACCGCCGACACGGCGATCGCGGCCACCGCGCCGGTCGCTCCGGCCGCGTCGTGCAGCACGACCGCCGCCACCACGAGCACCGCGTTCTGCAGGGGGTAGCGCGCGCACCAGGCACCCGCCCGCCCCAACCCGAGATCGGCCTGTAGCGCGAGGGTGGCAACGACGTTGAGCGCCAGAGCGATCAGGACGGACGCCGCCAGCAACGGCGGGAAGCGTGCCGGGTCCCACGTCACGAGGACCGTGGCGATCACGGTGAGCACCGCGAACGGTACTGCCCGGTTGCGTGCCAGCCGCAGGCTCAGCGCCCGGGCCAGTGCAGCGCGTTGGTCGGGGTCCGCGGCGGGCACGTAGCGGCCCAGCAGAGTTGCGCCGCCCAGCGTCATCGCCACCGAGCCGATGGCCACCACGGTGAGGGCCACCGCGAACCGGCCATAGTCGGCGGGGCCGAGCACCCGGGGCACCAGCGTGGCGAGCAGCACCAGCGTGACCGCCTCGGCCACCTTGCCGGCAAGGCTGGTGACGACCGGCGAGCCCAGCCGCCCCGCGTCCGCGGTGGCCGTCACCCTGCCCGGCAGCGCGCTCACCACGCGGATCCGGTGACGGCGGTGGATGCCCCGGCAACGGTGCGCCGGTCAATGCTGAGGGTGTAGCCATCACGGCCGAGGTGGGTGCCGAACGCATACACCTGGATGTACGGGGTGACCGGACCGACGGTGGCCAGCTGCAGCACTGACTGGGTGCGCGCCACCTGGCCGAACACGCCGCCCTGAGGTGCCTGCCACGCTAGATCCTTCAACCCGGCCAGGGCCCCGTCACCCCACAGCACCGCGTATGACGGGGCTTCGGTGATGCCGTTGACGACGTGAGGCTGCCGCTGGCAGGGGTAGGCGAACGCCAGCTGCCAGCCCAGCGCGACCGGCGCCTGGTTTGGCAGGAACTCCTGCAACACCACCGGGCGCGCCAAGGCCGGCGCGGTGAACGCCAACCAACCGTGCAGCGCTGCGGTCACGTCAACGGCTTGCAGTCGGACGACGTCGGCGCCTTGCGGAGCCGTCAGCGTGAAGGTGCGCCACGACGGGTCGCGGGCGATGCCGGTCAGCGGCTGGCTGCCCACTGTGATCACCGAGTCGCCGGAGCGGACCCCGTAGACGGCGTCGAGCGAGTTGCCGTCGGTGAGCGTCCCGGCCGCGAGCACCGTGACGGCCGTGCCAACCGTGTCGGCGGCGAGGTTCGCCGGCAGCGCGTACCAGCCGGTGACCATCTCCCCGGTGTTCCGCTCGGCGGTCTGGCCGTCGCGGGCGATGAGACTTCCCCAGACCTGGTCGGTCGCGTTGCCCTGCGGCCGGTTACCGGGATAGTAGCCGCCGCCCTCAACGAAGCCGTCGGATGCAGGCGGCGGCAGGCCGGCAGCCGGCAGCGGCTGCGCAGTGAACGGGTCCAGTACCCGCACCGCCCCGGCAGCACCGCAGTCGGCCCCGGTCGGATCGGCGAACGCCTGTGCCCACATGGACTCGCGGGGCATGCCCTGCACGGCGGCGAGACCGAACGTTCCGGCGGCGTACCCGGTGGTGGCCGCCAACGATGCCACCACGACGATCGGTACTGCCTGCAGCGTGGCCAGCCGCGGGTCCCGGGTGCCGGTAAACCAGCCCAAGACGAGCGCCACGAACACCACTGCCATTCCCCAGAGCAGCACGCTGTCGAGTGTCAGGTTGGCCACCGAGGGCCGCTGGTAAGGCGTGCGTACCCCGTCGAGCCAGGCGTAGGGCCAGTCGTTCGGGCCGTGCCAGGCCAGCGCGATCGCCACTACGAACGACCCAGCCATCGCAACCAGCACCCCGATCGACAGCCTCGCCCCGCGCAGCACCTGCCGGGTCAACGGCACCCCCAGCACCAGCATGAGCCCGAGGAACGCCGGGCCGACCCCAGCGAGTGCGCCGAAGTGGTGGCTCCACTTCGACGGGGTGAGCCATAGCGCCAACAGCGCCAGCGCGGTGGTGGACCCGGCCAGCCACAGCGGTGCCGGCAGCGTGACGCGGCGGACCCGGGCGGCCACGGCGAGCACCGCGAACCACCCGAGCGCCACGAGGCACGCGAGCACCGCAGCCCGCTTGGCGAAGTTGCCCATCGGGATCTGGTCGAGCAGGAAACCGTAACGCTGGATCTCGTTGGTCCAGCCCTCCTGGCCCTTGATCGACAGGAACAGCGCCTGCCCGCGCAGGAAGTCGCGCAGCGCGCCGTCGGCGAACGCCAGCAGCGGGGCCACCATCGCGCCCGACGCCACGGCCAGGACCCGCAGTGCGGTGACCATGCGGTGACCCGGCACGTGGACCAGCGGCAGGAGCAGCGGGAGTCCGGTGAGCAGCGGGGCAACCATGGTGAAGCCGGTCGTGTGCGCGGTGAATCCGAGCCCGGCCAGCGCGCAGGCCAGCCACGCCACCACCAACCGCTGCTGCCGGCCGGCTACCAGCACGGCGAGCATGGTCGCGCCCCCGCACAGTGCCACCGCGGCCTCCGGACGCACGCCCATGTTCTGCGGCAGCCACCAGGCGAGGAACACCACGCCGAGCACGGCGTGCGGCGCCATGGGCAGGCTGTTGCGGGCGGGCGCCATCGCGGCCGCCACGAACCCGCGCAGCACAAGCCAGGTGAGCAAGCCGAAGATCAGGGCCGGGATCCGCTGGGCCACCGGCGCCTCTCCGACGAGCTGCTGCCACCAGCCCAGGCTTTGGTAGGGCCAGGTGAACGGGGTGAAGCTCTGGTCATAGAGGTGGTAGTAGTTGCCGACCTCGCCGGAGATCGTCGCGTTGCGGGCCTGCGTCGCGAAGTAGCCGTCGTCGTCGGTCGCCGGGGCGATGTAAGTCCAGAAGACGAGCACCGCGGGCACCACAACGTCCATGATCCGTGGCGACCCGACGCGCCACCGTCGGATCGCCCGGGATGCGGTCTGGTCGATCTGCATCAGCAGCACGGCGGTGGCCAGCAGCGCGATCACCAGCATGGCGGTGAGTGCGCTCTTGGCCAGCGTCGGGCTACTGGTGAACTCGTCATCGACGCGCAGCTCGACGGCCAGGTCCCCGGCAACGCCGGGGGGCAGGCCGGGCAGCGAGGTGGCCAGCACGTCGATGTCGGGCAGTTGCTGGGCAGGTGTGTGGACCAGGTCACGGC
>JALZDU010000470.1 GCA_030862405.1 Actinomycetota bacterium
GTTGCTGTGGATCTACGTGCTCGGAGTGCCTGCCGGGATCGGACCCGTCGGGAGCCGCGTCGTGCGGAGCGTCTTACGACTGCTCACGGGGCAGGCGCAGATAGCTGCGTGGGCTACCCGCGGCCAGACGATGACCATTCCAGCCACAGGCATTCCCACCGCGATCGACGGCGAGGGCCAACACGTCGAGTATCGCCTACTGGCCGGCAGCGTGGGATTCGCACCAACTGCCGAGCCGCAAAGGAACTGGAGGCTCTTGATTGGCGAGTTCACCGCGCCCCGTCGATTCGAAACTCCGATGGTCAGCGCTGTCAGCGCCCCTCGCCGCGGCGACACCCGTGTTCACGATGGATGGCTCACCCACGGCCGAGCTGACCCCAGGCACACTGATCCTTCCCCGGGCAGCGGCGCTGTCTTCGACGCCTCGCCCTTCCCACGACCGCAGATGAGCGGCAACGTCGCCCAGGATTTCATGGGCCTTCGTCGGTGGGCGCTAGGCCAAGGAACGCCAAAACGACGAATCCAAACAGTGCGACGACTCCGACGGCGTGCGCCCAGCCGATCTCTACCACGCTGAGCAGACCGACCCCGACAGCGAGGCACGTGACAGCCGAGCTCAGCAGTAGACCAGCCCGGCCGCGCGGGGATGTGGTCTGCCGGGCTGCGGGGGTGGCCAGCGCCGGCTGTGCACCGCCCGGGTCGAAGCGCCCACCAAGGACCAGCCGGAACAGCAGCGCCAGCGACGGGGCCAGGATCAACCCGCCGGCCAGCACCGCCACCACCACCGCGATCAGGGTGGGCTCGGGCGCGGCGGCCTGAGCGACGGTTAGCCCGGGCAGGAAGACCGGCCGTTGGGCCAGCGCCCATCCGACGAGGATCGCGGCTACCGCAAGCGCTGCGGTGAAACGGCCGAGCGTATAGCGCCGCCGCCACACCAGGAACAAGGTGACAAGCCCGGCGAGTACTGAAACGGCCAGGCCGGCGAGCCCATCACCGGCGATCAGGCCCTGGTAGAGGGTTGGCGCGTCGATGCGCAGGATCACCAACCCGCCCAGCGCGAGGACCCCCGTGACCACGCTGGCACCCAGTGCTCGGGTCCGGAACCGGGTTTCGAGGTCGGGCACGCCCTGCCGGAGCGCATCAGCAGCGAGGTACACCCCGGCCAGGTACGCCCCGACAGCGACGGCGAGCACCCCGATAAGCAGCGAGGTGGGGTTGAGCCAACTGGTTAGGAGGTCACCTGCGGCATTGCCCACCGGAACCCGCTGCGAGGCGATCCCACCGACCGCGGCGCCCAGCGCGAACGGGGTCAGAATCGACGAGAACGAAAACATGGTGTCGATCACGCGCCGCTCCCGAGGCACGGAGGTGCCCGAGTGCAGCGCATAGGCCGCGCCGCGCAGGATGATCCCGACCGCGACAACGAACAGCGGCACGGTCAGGGTGGACGCGATCGAGGCGAAGGCCAGCGGGTAGGCCGTCCACACCACGGTGAGCACGAACACCAGCCAGACGTGATTGGCCTCCCAGACCGGACCGATCACGCGGTAGGCATGCTCGCGCAACCGCGTCGCATCAGGTCCCTGTCCGGCAGTGAGCTGCCAGAATCCGGCGCCGAAGTCCGCGCCGGCGAGCACGGTGTACAGCGCCATCCCAGCCAGCGCGAACACCAGCGGCAGCTCGGCGAGGCTCATCGCCGGCGCCCGCCTTCCGCCGGCACCTCGGCGGCGTTGGGCAGCTCCAGCGGCGCGGCGGCCAGCCGGCGCAGGATCCAGACCACGGCGACAGCCAGACCGGCATACACCACCGCCAAGGTGACATATCCAACCGGGATCCCACCGGCCCCAGTCACCGCCTCCTCGGTGCGCATCACCCGGTACACCACCCAGGGCTGGCGGCCCACCTCAGTCGTTATCCAGCCACCAAGCAGCGCAACCACCGACGCCGGCCCGGCCACCGCCACGGCTCGGTAAAACCAGCGTGACTCGGGCAGCCGTCGTCGACGCACCCGCACCACGAGGAAGACCAGTCCGAGCAAGGCCAGCAGGATCCCAATCCCGACCATGAGCTGAAAGGCCACCCGCACCACGTTGACCGGCGGGCGCTCGTCAGGTGGCACGACGTCCAGGCCCTGCACAGTCGCGTCCGGATCGTGATAGGCGACCAGCGAAAGCAGCCGGGGAATCGCGATGCCGTAACGGATCTCACCGTCGGTGTACCAGCCCAGCACGTGCAGCGGGGCTGCGTCGGTGGTGCGTCCTAGCCCTTCGATCGCGGCCAACTTGACCGGCTGGACCTCGGCGACCTGGCGGGCGGCCCAGTCACCGACCGGTATCTGCACGATCGCGGCCAGCGCGGCAGCAGTCAGCGGCACGGCCAGCGCGATGCGTTCGTAGCGGCCCCACCGCCCCCGCAACCGCCCCACCGCGTACGCGCCGGCAAGCAGGAACCCGACCACGATATAAGCCGCCAGGTACATGTGCACCAGCTCGCGCCAGAAATAGGAGTTGGCGAACAGCGCCTCGAACGGGCGCACGTCAACCACCTGGCCGTCGCGCAGGGTGAACCCTGAGGGGTTCTGCATCCAGCCGTTCACCGAGATCACCGTCAGCGACCCGGTGAACCCGGCGAGCACGATCGGAAGGCCGCTGGCGAAGTGGGCCCGGGGGGACAGCCGGTCCCAGCCATAGACGTAGACGCCAATGAAGATAGCCTCGGCGAAAAACGAGAACCCCTCGATGGCGAACCCGAGACCGAACACCGAGCCGAACGTGGCCATGAAGCCCGGCCACAGCAGCCCCATCTCGAAGCTCAAGATCGTGCCGGTGACCACCCCGACCGCGAACAGCGCCACCATGATCTTGCTCCAGCGCCGGGCCAACGTCCGATACAGTGCATCCCCGGTACGCAGGTAGCACCACTCCACATAGAGGATCATCGCCGGGAACGCGATCCCGAAGGTGACCAGCGGGATGTGCACCACGAAAGACAGCGCCTGCATCTGCCGGGCCTGCAGCAAATACTCCTGGACGTCAGGTGGCAGACCCGACCCTGCAGCCGCGAGCGCTGCCAACGCCGTCACCGGGACCGCTCCCCCGCGAACATCAGCACTCCGAACCAGCACTTGGCTTGCGTTCTAGGCTCCCTACCATGTTTATAAAGTTAGGTGTTCCTGGACGAGGCAGACAGCCATGACGCCTTCATCTACCGCACAGGGCGACCGCTTGATCGACCCGCTGCATAACGTCCGATTTCAAGAGGAGTGTGGGGTGAGCCAGCCACGTCGCAACGAGCCACGCTTCTACCGATATCCCATGCGTCGCATAGTCGCGATCATCGACGACTCGGCGAGCCTCGAGGCCACCTTGAAAGATCTTGAGGCAGCCGGCATTGACGTCTCCGCAGTGAACGTGCTCAGTGGCCGGGAAGGCGCACATCTGCTCGATCGAACAGGCGTGATCCACGGGCTGCGGGGCCGGCTGCTTCGCCTGACGCAAAAGACCGCCTACGAGTACGAGGCACTCACCGCGCACGAGAAGGCTCTGATCAACGGGCGTCACGTCCTGTACGTCCCGGTGAACGGCAGCGACCAACGCCAGCGAGTAGTCGACATCATCCGTGACCATGGAGGGTATGGGATCATCCATTTCAAACGGTGGGTCATCGAACACATCACGCACTAGCGACCTGTTGACGAGCAGGGAACCGCGGTTTTCACCCCGCCCGGTATGGCATTGTCCCAGACCACTGGCATGGTCGGCTGTGCCGGGGCTGGTGGGTCACGTCAGCTTTCCGCATCGGCGCGATACAGCCCGGCGACGAAACTTCGGACCCGGACGCCCGAGCCTTCGGACCATGGCACCAGAACGCCGGTACGGACATGGTGAAGCAACGGTGATTCCTATCATAGGAGAGTGCAGTGAGCTCGTAGGAGAGTGCAGTGAGCGAATTGGATGACAGGGAACGCGTGGTCGTTGGCGTTGACGGATCACCGGGCAGCCTGACGGCACTGAAGTTCGCCTTTGATGAAGCCAAGCGCCGGTCTATCGGGCTGCTGGTGGTGACCGCCTTCGAGATCCCGGACATACGGTCGGTAGGAAAGGGGTTGGCGGTGAGCCGCCCCGAGCATGAACTCCGCGACAATACGCGAGAGGACACCCGGCGGGAGGTCGCTGAAGCGCTGGGCGACCGGATGACCGCCGACGGTGCTCCGGAAATTGACGTGGTGGCCCGACGCGGTGGTGCGGTGCACGTGCTGGTAACTGCTGCGGCTGGCAATCCGCTGCTCGTGGTAGGTCGCCGGGGACGGGGCGGTTTCCGCTCGATGTTGCTCGGTTCGGTAAGCCTGCAGTGCGTGCTGCACGCGCCCTGCCCAATCACCGTGGTCCACTCAGCGGCCGACCGCGACCACTCGCAGGTACCGCCATCTCACACGCGTCCACAAGCGGGCCCCTGAACCACCCCTCGGTCCGTCCCTGTCCCGCTCCGTCGAGGGCGAACCGCCAGAGCCCGTTAAGCGACTTGCGTTCCCGAGTGGGAGTGTCCTGGGGTCGGAGCATGCCGGTCCTCCTCAGCGGTCAGTCGTCAGGTTCGGTCATCAAGTCCGGCACTGCCGGTCGGGTATTCCTGCAAGGGCACCTCGTTATCGCGCCATGCCTTGAGCACCGGCTCGATGATGCGCCAGCACTCCACGGCGGTGTCCCCACGCACCGAAAGCGTCGGGTCGCCCTCAAATACTCCTTTGAGAACCTCCCCGTACGGGGAGAGATCACCAGGACCGAAGTCCGCTTTCATCGTGATCGGGTCGACCACGCGCGGGTCCTCCGGGCCATTGATGTTCATATCGAGGCCAAGGCAGTCGGGGTTGAAGCCGATGCGCAGCCGGTCCGGCCGGTCGTAACCGATCAGGCCGGTGGGCACCCGCGGCGGGTGCTTGAAGGTGATCACGGCCTCCTTCCGCACGCTCAGCGCCTTGCCCGCCCGCACCCGGAAAGGCACCCCAGCCCACCGCCAGGTGTCCACCGCCAACATCACCTCCGCCAACGTCTCGGTATTACGGGCCGGGTCGACACCCTTTTCGTCCACGTATGACGGCAGCCAGCGGCCAGCGATCTCGCCCGCGGTGTACCGCGCCCGGCGACTCGACACTGCCGGATCGTCACCCCACACTCGGGTGGCGCGCAGCACCTGCGCCTTGCAATCGCGGAAGTCCCTGGACTTCAGGGTGCTCGGCGCCTCCATCGCCAGCAGCGCGAGGACCTGCAGCGAGTGGCTCTGGATCATGTCGACCAACGCACCCGCGCCGTCGTAATATCCGGCCCTGCCTTCCAGCGCAAGGCTCTCGTCGAAGACGATGTCGACGCACTGGACGTGCCCGGCGTTCAGCACAGGCTCGAACAGACGGTTGGCAAACCGCAATCCCACAATGTTCAGCACCGTCGACTTGCCCAGATAGTGATCCACCCGGTGCACACTGTCCTCCGGCACCAGCCGCGCCAGCAGATCATTGAGAGCCTCTGCGCTGGCGGCGTCAGTGCCAAACGGCTTCTCCAGCACCAGCCGCGTGCCCTCGGGCAGCCCGATGCCGGTCAGTGCCTGACACGCCTTTACCGTGACCGGCGGAGGTAACGCGAAGTAGATGACCACGCGTCCTTGACAAGCGTCCAGCAACCGTCGCAAGTCGCCCTCTAGGGTGACGTCGGCTTGACGGTAACGCGCACCCTCCACCACCGCCTCGACCTGCGCCCCGCTGGCGTTGCCCGCCGCGAACGCACCGGCGACCAGCTGGCGCCAGCGGTGATCATCCCAGTCGTGCCGCCCAGAGCCGACCAGCGACAAACCACCGACCCCACCCCTGGTCAACAGCCCACCCAAGCCCGGCAACAGCAGCCGCGAGGTCAAGTCACCACTTGCACCCAGGATCAACAACGTCTGCGTCGTGCCGCCACTGTCCGCCAGACCGTGCGACGTACTCCAACCGGCGCCTGGCCACTCGGGTGCCATGGCTCCACTGTGTCACCTCTAGCCCTCGGCCGAGTCAGTTTCAGCGAACAGGCTCGTCCATGCCGTCCCGGCCGGCCACCACGACACCAACACGGCCACGCAAGCTCGCCGCGCTTGATTTGAACCGCAGACTGACGACCCGATACGCAGCACCTCGCGAATGCGCCACCGGTGATTCAACAGCCCGGGCAGCGCTGCCTTCTTACGATGCAGCTCGATCGTGTTGCGGAAGCTGAGATCGCGCGGCTGCTGAATCGCGACGTGAAGCAAGCCGAGCTGCTTGAGTTGTTGCGCCCGGCGCAGCGAGCCAACATCGATCGCGCGTAGCCCAGCGTCGCAGACGAGCAGCGCGCCCTCCTTCCTGCTTTGAACCGTCGTCGCTAGCGATGAACACGTCGAGCTGTTGGCCTCTCACTTCCCCCTTGACGAGGGCGGTGGCGAAGGTGGTGTTGAACGCGTTGGCTACGGCGTCCCCGGCGGGCCGAGTTGCTGGAGCTCCTCGACAGAGGAGCTACCCGAGAGCTGTCGCCAGGCTGTCCGAGGTCTCGGTAGACGGCGAACACGGCCACCTCGCCTCCGAAACGGAATGGTGGGTCCAGCGCGGGCGCGAGCTGCCAAGTTCGTCGGCACGCTTCTGCGCATCCGCCGGGTCGTGGTCGGCGATCTCAGCCTCCCCTCAATCGCTGCAACATCACTGGGCGTCTGGGTACTGGTCCGAATCGTCAGTTGCGTCGAGAGCATGCGTCTGGGCTGCCGTACTCAGGGATCGCGGCGAGGAAGAGGAAGGCCGCGCACAGGACGAGGGGCACCCCGCCACGTAGGAGGACTGCCGGCCGTGGACCACCAGCGAGGCGGCCCATCAACTCGACGTGGACCCGGACGTGCGGTTGTCCTCAGTGGAGGCGCGGATCGGCGGCTGGCGCGGTACGGTCCGAACCGGCTTGAGGAGGCGCCCTGCGAATCACGGTGGCGTCCGTTCCTGCGGCAGTTCAAGATCTTCTGATCGCCGACGACACCAATCGGTTCTCGGTGAGCGGGTCTGCGAGGAGGACAGGTGCGATGAGCTCTGAGCGGTGTGTCGTCGTCACCGCTGGCGCAAGCGGGATCGGCTGGCGATTGCCCGTGCGTTTGCCACCGACGGTGCTCGGGTCCATATCTGCGACGTCGACGAGGACGCCCTTCGCGCCGTAAGCGACACGGGTCCGTCGATCACCGGGACAGTCTGCGACGTGTCGGATCGGGTCGCGGTCGAGCGATTGGTGCAGGATGCGGTGGACACGCTGGCGGGATTGACGTCCTCGTGAACATGCCGGGATCTCCGGTCCGACCGCACCAGTCGAGAGATAGACACCGACGCCTGGGACGCGGTGCTTGCCGTGAACTTGACCGGCACCTTCGACGTCACCCGGCTGATGATTCCCCCTGAAGAAGTCCGAATGCGCCGTCATCCTCGTCATGTCGTCCCTCGCCGGACGGTTCGGCTACCCGAACCGCAGCCCCTACTCGACCACCAACTGGGGCCTGCTTGGCTTCACCAAGACTCTATCGATGGAACTCGGCGAATACGGCATCCGGGTTACGCGATCCTTCCCGGCGTTGTGGAGGGACCATGGATCCAGCGCGTCTTGAAGGTCGGGCACAGGCGAGCGGCAAGTCGATCGAGGAGGTGAAGGAGGAGGCGTTGGCGAATCAATCGATCAAGACATTTGTTGACCCGGACGACATCGCCGCGCTGGCCATGTACCTCGCCTCCGACAATGCACAGTCGATCTCCGGTCAGGCAATCGACAACGACTCGCAGGGTGCTCAGTGAGCCTTCCGAAATAGCAGCTCGCGCGGCTCGTTGTGACAAGCCGACGATGTGGAAGTAGTTGACGAGAGTGATGGGTGCCCAAGAACGAGATGTACCGCTGCCGACAATCCTGCTAACTATTCCCTTTCACGGATGCAGCTTGATCGCGCTGCCGAAGCCGAGATTGCGCGGCTGCTGAATCGCGATGTGGAGGAATCCGAGTTGCTCGAGCTGTTGCGCCCGACGCAGCGGGCCAACATCGATCGGACGTAGCCCGGCGTCGGAGACGAGCTGTGAGACCTTCTGCTTTGCACCGTCATCGTCGCCGGCGATGAGCACGTCAAGCTGTTGGCCGCTGACCTCGCCCTTTACCAGGGTGGCGGCGAAGGTCGTGTTGAAGGCCTTCACCACGGGCGTTCCCGGCGGGACAAGGCCCTGGAGTTCCTCGGCGGCGGAGCTGCCTGGAGCTGTCGCCAGGCTGTCCCAGGTCTCGGTATTGACCGGGTTGGTGATATCGACGACAACCTTGCCGGCGAGCTGGTCGGCGTACCGCCTGACGGCGTCCGTGATGCCGGGATAGTAGACGGCGAGGACGACGACCTCGCCGCCGAAACGCGATGACGCATCGAGTGCGGTCGCCGAGCTGCCAAGTTCGTCGGCAAGCTTCTGTGCCTTCGCCGGGTCACGGTCGGCGACCTCGACCTCATGCCCACCGGCGACGACGCGGGTACCGATTCCGCGACCCATGTTGCCGGCACCAACAATCGTGACCTTCATCCTGCCTCCTCCAGAGCCACAGGACTCGATAGCCGGATGCCTCCACCTGATCTGGGCTCCCGCGTCAGTACGTGCAGAGACACAACTGACGGCGGTGCCACCCGGGGAGTCGCTGCTATTGGGTCTTGGTTCCACACCATAGTGTCGTTGGCCTTGACGATGCTCGTCAGTGGTTGATCGGCACTCCGGGCCGGCCTGCAGGGTGAATCCCGGACGGGCAGAGCCCAAGTGGGCTACCCGCCATACCGGCTTGCGGGGATAGGCTTACTTTTGAGGCGCCGATCGACGCGCCATGATCTCGGCCGTGACCGTCCGCGGATCGATGCTTTCCGCTGAGGGAATCACCATCTGATGTGGAATCACGAGTACGGGGCAGGTCGCTTTCCGGATACAGCGCGCGCTTACCGAACCGAGCAATGCCGTGGCGACGCGGCCCCGACCGCGGGATCCCACCACGAGAAGGTCAGCGTTGGAGCTGGCGTGCAGGAGTAGGCCAGCTTCGTCGGGACCGCGGTCCATGTAGATGTCGACGTCAGAGACGGTCTCGGCGACCAGCCGGTGGACGATCTCGGTGAAGCGGCGGCGCGCGATGTCCTCGAGCTCGGTCAGCGAAGGGATCTCGACGTTTTGACGAGCAGCTATCGCCTCGTCCCACACATCCCGAAACTGCCACACCCACACCACTCGTAACGCACCGGAGTGCTGCCGCGCGATCTGGGCCGCCCAGCGAACGGCTGTTGCGGCTTCATCCGAGCCGTCATATCCGGCCACGACGAGCGCGATGCCATCAGGCTCGCCTTGACATGTCGCAGTGAGTTGCCCCTCCACTTGGCCCTTTCCCGTGGTCCCAGAGGGCTCAGACGTGTCTGCCATTCGAGCATCTCCCCATCAGCGGGCCCTGGTCGTGCCGGGGCGATTGCGCTGTATTCACTAGCTCATGCGGCTGCGGCGGCAGGCAGGGCATGCCAGGCGGTGATGCTGCTTCCGCGAGTTCGGTTATCACCCCATGTTCCGAGCGAGCGGCCTTCGACCCCATGGCCCAGCCCGGCTGACGCTGAGGGTGGCACGTACCTGGCCGGTGATGACCGCTTCTTCCGACTGTGCACGACCGTGGTCTGGGCAGCGACGCCGGCGGCATTGATGTCAGTGTCGGGTCCGGCACCAACGGCGACGTTGCACGCGGAGGCGACCGCGAGTCTGAGCAAGCCGAGCGTGTCCTCGGTTCGCCGGCACAGCCCCGCTGCGGGCTCTCCGATGCCACCGCTGAACGCCAGCACGTTCCGCCCGCCAAGCGCCGCGGTCATGGCGGTGATGATACCGCGCAGCCGATACAGCCCACACCTCGTTGACCAGCACGGCGTTAGTGCGGCCTGCCTGCTCGGCGGCGAGCACGTCGCGCATGTCGGCCATCGATTGGCCGTCGCCACCGCGCCCAGTGAGGCGCCAGACCCGAGGTGGCCACGACCGTGTGCGGTCCGGCGCCGCTCGAACTAACCAGTTCTGTCACCGGCGCGCGGCCCACTCGTGGGTCCAGTTCGTGGAAGCCGTAGCGGCGCACCCCGACCTCGGCGCGCCAACGTCGCGGCACCGCATACGTCAACGCAGTCGAGGAGCACCGGCCCACCGAAAACGCTGGTCCAGCCGTGCACGACTCGATGGCCTACCGCGCCGAGTAGCCTCGTGAAATGGATTCCGTGTACCGGATCCTGCTCTTCGACATTGACGGCACGCTGGTCTCGACCGGTGGTGCGGGCGCGGCGGCCTGGAAGCGCGCCTTCACGGAGCTCCATGGAATCCCCGCCGACATCGGAGAGTTCACCGACGCGGGGATGACCGGCCCGGACGTCGGCGCCACGACGTTTGAGGCCGTGCTGCACCGTGAGCCCACGCCGCATGAGTTGGCGCAGTTGATGCAGCGCAGGCTTGAGTACCTGCCGGAGGCGGTGGCCGACAGCAACGGTTACAAGGTGTTGCCGGGCGTGCCGGAGCGGCTTCGGCAGCTCAGCCCGCGACGGCCATCTGCTTGGGCTCATCACCGGCAACTGCGACGGCGCGGCGTACATCAAGCTTCAGCGCGGCGGCCTTGGCCGCTGGTTCACCTTCGGTGCCTACGCTGGCGCCGGCCTGGATCGTGCCGACATCGTCGATGTGGCCGTCCGGCGTGGTGAGGCGATCGTCGGCCGGGACGTGCCGAACGAGGAGATCTTCGTGATTGGTGACATCCCGATGGACATCAGCGCGGCGCATGCGGTCGGCTGCACGGCGATCGCGGTCGCGACAGGTCACCACGACGGCGCAGCCCTGCGGGCGGCAGGTGCTGACCGCGTGCTGGAGACGCTCGAGGAGGAGCTGCCGCTTAGCTGAGGGCGATGGCGAGACAGGTCAGGACCGGTCAGCGCAGGCGGAAGAGGTCCTCGCCCGCGTCGGGGACGACGAGGATGTCCGGATCCGCGGCCCAGGCGTCGACGTCGACTTCCGCGGGGGCGAGGTAGTCGAGGTTCACGGCCCGGACCTGCTCCTCGGGGATTCCCGTGGCGAGGGTCACCCTGACACGGAGGCGTTCGCCGTGGACCTCGTCGTAGGTGCCGGCGCCGCGCAGGTGGGTGGAGTGCGCCAGGTCGCCCCAGTGGTAGTCCCTGAACCGGTCCCATTGCCTGACGTAGTAGTCGCGGCAGTGATAGCCGATCGCGGCAATCTGCGGGTGGGTGCTGCTGATCTCGTGGATGTGCGGGGCGTAAAGGACGACTTGGCCACCGTCGGCGACGATCGGCTCGACTTTGTAGAAGCCCTTGGCGCCAGTCCACATGTCGTCGTATTTCGTGGGGAGGATCGACAGCACGCGGCGCACCGGGGCGTTGAGGTATCGGATGTGGGTTTCAGCCGAGACGTCCGCCGCCGCCGCCCAGGCAGCCTGGGGGTCACCGAAGGTCACGGCGTGGAGGTGCGCGGCGGCCTCGTCGGCCAACGGCACGTCCGCCTGCGTCTGCAACGCCGCGGCGGGGCCGATCTCCTCCGGCTGGGCGAACCCGCTTCCGGACTGCGTGACGACGCACAGCGCCAGGCGCTCGCCGGGAACCATCGACGCCGCCTCGTTGATGAGCGCCCGGACCGGGGTGACGCCGCAGGTGCCGATGATCTCGGCGCTGGTGATCAGCGCGCCCAGCCAGTGCGACAGGTCAATCAGCTCCCGGCCAGAGACCCCGGGGAACAGGTACTTGTTGCCGCCGGAGAAGCCGACGACCTCGTGCGGGAACACGGGACCGATGATGATCGTGACGTCGTGTTCCACCATGGCCCGGTTGATCCGCACGTCGGCCTTCTGGTGCAGCATGCCGCCGGACAACTCGCCGATGCGGTCGGCGGTGATCGTGCCCACGTTGACGAAAGCGGCGGGATCCCACCACTCGTGGTTTCGCACCGTTGTGCCCGGATAGTGCTCCTGCAGGCCGCCTTCGGGATAGCCCAGGTGCTTCGCGAGCGCCGGCTTGGTCATCTCGGGGTGGGTGCCGAGGGCGACCAGGACGGTCAGCCGGGTCACCCGGCCGTGCACAGCCTGGTGGACCGCGGACAGCAGCAGCGGCAGTGGGCAGCTGCGGGTGCCGTCGGGCACCAGGACGCACAGACTGCGCCCGTCCAGGTCGACTGTGTCGAGCTGCTCGCCGACGAACGTGCTGATCTGTTCGTCGGCGAGGGTCTCGGTGGGTCCGCCAATCCGCGCCGCGGCGACCTGTGGCATCCCGGGGGTCACGGTTTCGGTCATGGGTCAGCCTCCGGGACTTGGAACGGGCCGACCCGCAGGGATTGCGGGGGCGGACCGGCGGGCTCAGGATAAAGAAGGTGGCGCCCAAGCCGCGCCTTAGTGGTCGGCGCCGGAAGTACGTGGTTGTGTTGTTTAGGCGGCCAGTGCTGGGGTGGGTTCGTGTGCGGTGATGCGGTCGAGCAGTCGGGTCAGGGTCAGTACGGGTGAATCTCCAGTCGAACGGTTGCGCGGTGGTGTTGTAGCGGTCTTGAAAGGCCAGCACCCGTTCGGCGAGGGCGTCGAGGGCGGTCAGGTCGTTGGGCCAGGACCTTGCGCTAAGGGATGGAGAAGTAGGTCTCGATCTGGTTCGACCAGGACGCACGCACCGGCAGTGCACCAGCGGGGCGTTGGGCCAGACCGCTGCCAATCCGGTCGGTCGAGGCCTGCCCGCGATGCGACAAGCCGTCAGCGAGCACCCCTGTCTCTCGTCCAGCTGGCCGGCTCGCTGCAATGAATCCAGGATTAGATCCGGACCTTGATGGGAACCCACTGCGGAGTGATGCGGTGCAAGGAGAACCGCTGACCTGCCGATCTGAGGGCGACACTGCCCCACTGGGGGTGGGACCCGTTGACCGGCTTTCCCGGTCCGGCGACTTATTGATCAGATGAGCCGTATGCCGGGGAAAGCCGGCCAGGAAAAGCAGCACTAAGGACCAGCCAGCCCTGTACGCCCGGGCGAGCACCAGCAACGGTACGCCGCTCCGCGATGTGAAGTGAGTCCATAGTTGGCGGGAAGGCGTCGGTATTTGGTAGCCGCGAAGGGACAGCAGAATAGACATGCGGAGCACTGATTGGCGGCCCGCGGACCCCGGTCTCGCCTCCATCATATGGCGGGATCGAGGCGGTCGTCGACCGGCTGGCCCGCGGTTTCGATACCGCTGGGCATGACTGCTGTGTACACGAGCGGGGATTCGACGTGCCCGGTGCCCAAGTCCTTGGTCTACGCCAGGGCGTGCAGCAACCATCTGGGTATGGGCGCAATGGAGCTACGCCACCTGATTGCATGCCTACGAGGCGGTCAAGGACTACGCGACTGAGGGAACCTCATGCTGGTTCGCGATCAATCACACTCACTTCTCCCACACTCGCCGCACCTAGGAGTCGCCGACGCGCTCCGGGGCCGCGACAAACACGGCGGGACATCACCGACAGCAAACGCCAGCAGCGCTTCTGTCACGCAGTACTGCGCGCCGCACAATCTGGGTATAACGGTTTCAGAAGGGTAAGAGTGGATGGGCAGTGAAATGAGGGCACTCAAGTACCACATATTCGCCGACCGTGCTGATGCAGGCCGGCAGCTCGCTGATCGGCTCCGGAAAGAGCAGTGGATCGATCCCGTGGTTCTGGGCCTGGCCCGGGGCGGGGTGCCGGTCGCGGCCGAAGTCGCACAGGAGCTGGGTACGCCGCTGGATGTAGCAGTGTCAAGGAAGATCGGGGCGCCTGGCCATCCCGAGTTCGGCGTCGGTGCGGTGACTGCAGACGGTCCACCGTATTTCGACCTGCGGACCCTCCGGATGCTGGGGCTCCAGCCGCGCGACCTGGAACGCACCTGCGAACGCGAGCGGCAGGAGGCGCGGCGCCGGGTGCGCCGGTACCTGAACGGACGCAGTCCCGTGCGGACGCAGGGTCGTGACGTTCTGATTGTTGACGATGGGTTGGCAACCGGCGTGACCGCCGTGGCAGCGCTGCGTGCGGTACGGCAGGGGCGACCTCGCAGGCTCGTGTTCGCAGCTCCAGTATGCGCTCCTGACTCAGCAGCCGCCCTGCGAGACGAGGCAGACGACGTCATCTGCGTGGCGGAGCCCGCTAGGTTCGGGGCGGTCGGCTTGTGGTACCTGGACTTCGGTCAGATCTCCGACAAGGAGGTTATCGCGTTGTTGCAGAGGACCCGGGACAGCGCGGCGTAGGACCGAAGGGCGGATTCCCCGCGGAAGGAGGATCGACGTGGAGCTCGTGGCGGAAACGCCATATCGCTTCCGGATCGATCGGCACGGCGATATGCGCGTCCCGGGCATCGTGCTGGTGTCAAAGGCCCTGCTGCCGGATCCGCATGCCGACCGCTCGCTGGAGCAGGTGGCGAACGTTGCCACGTTGCCTGGCATCGTGGCCGCGTCCTACGCGATGCCAGACATGCATTGGGGTTACGGGTTTCCGATCGGCGGAGTCGCCGCCACCGATGTCGCCAATGGTGGTGTGGTGTCTCCGGGTGGGGTCGGGTTCGACATCTCGTGCGGGGTGCGGTTGCTCGTCGTCGACCTCGACCGGGCCGAGTTCCCAACGGAACGGGTCATGGACGGCCTGGACCGGACGATCCCGCGGGGCGCCGGAAAGGGTGGGGTGTGGTCGCTGGCCGGCCGAACCGAGTTGGAGCGGCTGCTGCTCGATGGGTCGCGGTACGCCGTTGAGCAAGGCCATGGCGTGGCCAGAGACCTTGAGCGGTGCGAAGACGGCGGGGCCGTCGACGACGCCGACCCAGCGCAGGTCAGCGCCCGTGCAGTGGAGCGAGGCCTGGGCCAGGTCGGCAGTCTCGGCTCTGGCAACCACTTCCTCGAGGTGCAGGCCGTCACCGAGGTCTACGACACGCATACCGCGGAGGTCTTCGGGCTCCACCATGGCCAAGTCTGCGTCATGATCCACACTGGGTCACGGGGGCTAGGTCATCAGATCTGCACTGACCATGTCCGAGCTATGGAGAACGCCATGCCCAGCTACGGCATCAGGGTCCCGGACCGGCAACTCGCCTGCGTCCCGGTCGACTCGCCGGAGGGGCGGGCATATCTTGGGGCGATGGCGGCGGCCGCCAACTACGGCAGGGCGAACCGCCAGTTACTCGGTGAGGCCGCCTCCCAGGTGTTCCAGCGAGTGACGGGCCGCCGGCCCGAACTGATCTACGACATCTCGCACAACCTGGCGAAGATCGAGACTCATGAGGTCGATGGTCTGCAGCGGACGCTGTGCGTGCACCGCAAGGGCGCGACCCGGGCGCTTCCGCCAGGACACCCCGAGCTCCCCGACGATCTACGTGAGGTCGGGCAGCCGGTGCTGGTCCCCGGATCGATGGGCACCGCGTCCTACGTGCTCACCGGTATCCCGGGTGGGGGCGCGTTCTACTCGACCTGTCATGGCGCAGGCCGGGTGCAGAGTCGGCACCAGGCGGCGCGGTCGATCACCGGCAAGGACCTGCGTCGCCAACTGGAGCAACAGGGGATCATGGTGCGAGGCACCTCTGCCCGCGGCCTCGCCGAGGAGGCACCAGCGGCCTACAAGGACGTGACCGCAGTGATCGAGGCCGCCGAGGGTGCCGGGCTGTGCCGCTCGATCGCCCGGCTGCAACCGCTGGGTGTGGTCAAGGGATGACCGTCCCGGCGCACCGGCCGCAGTGGGGCCACCGAACCCTTCCGCACACCGCCGACCTGCGCATCGAGGCGTGGGCGCCGACGCGCGAGGCGTGCTTCGCTGAGGCTGTCACCGGCCTGGTTGCGAGCTTCGCCGACACCACGGGAGCCAAACCCGGATGCACGGTCACGGCGGATCTCGCCGCCCACACCGACGAGGATGCGCTCGTCGCGGTGCTCGATGAGGTCGTCTACCTGTTGGATACCCAGCGGGCCATGCCGCTGGCCGTCGATATTGAGCCAGGTACGAACGGAGTACATGTCCGGATGCACCTGACCGCTGTGGACGGTGTCGAGATCACCGGTGCAGTGCCGAAGGCGGTGACGCTGCACGACCTGCGCGTCACCCGCGGTCCCGACGGCTGGTCCTGTGGCGTCACAGTAGACGTCTGAAGAGGTGCCCTCCCGCTCCAGCAGTTGGTCCAGGTCACCGGGTGCCGCAACGGCAGCGCCGCCTCACAAGCCGCCGCCACCTCGGTCACGCTCGTCCCCGCCCCATAAGGGGCCTATCCCGGCTCATGGCCAGGTGAGGAGCAGTCCGCGGAGAGTGACCATCAGCTGCACCTCCTTCGCTGCCTACTTCAGGAGGCCGTACCCGCCCGCGGTAGGTGTGCGGCAGGGGTTGCCGACGGAGTACGAGCCGAGGTCACCTCGGCCGCCGGCGCCAACCAGCTCACGGATGTCGTCGGGCAACGACACGCGAACTTTGTCCATCAAGGCGCCAGTGGTGGCCTCATCGACCACCTCGAGCACCACCCGGGCGGCATAGGCCGCATCGGGTCCTGGGTTCGCCAGCAGGTTCTGCAGGCGCCCCGGCGGCAATCATGCCCGTTTGCAGGTCACATCCCATCGCAGTTTCGTCAGTTCTGTGTTCCGATCGTGATGGTGAGCTGCGGTCGCTCGGCGCCGCGGCGGGCGACCGTCAGCGGGACCTGCTGACCCGGCTTGGTGGTGCGCAGCGCCCCGATCAGGTCTTCGATGCTGTTCACTGGCTTGCCGGCGAGAGCGACCACCACGTCGCCCTTCCGCACGCCTGCGGCGGCCGCCGGTCCATCGGACGCCACCTCAAGCACCAGCGCTCCGGTCTCCACCTCGATGTTGAGCGCCTGGCGAATGACCGGGGTCAGCCGCCCGAGGGACACACCCAGGTAAGGATGGGCGGCGGTACCGTCGGCGAGCAGCTGC